>NZ_DAMBTF010000003.1:0-179310 GCF_032054185.1 Proteiniclasticum sp. | reverse complement strand
AGGGCGTTTCTAGCTGTTTCAGCTTCTTCCAACTGTCAAAGTCGGGATTATAGCATAAGGTTTTGGACAGAATTTGAAGCCTTTTTTACAATTCAGACCGACTTCAAAATCTTTGTTCATAAGTTTAATTCTGTTCATTTTGCTCCCCTTGATTTACATATCACAGATAAACGCTCATGTTTACTGGTATTCGATATCAATGCATACATTAAAACGAAAAGACAGTCAAATTCAATCCTTTTTTCCAGCATCAATAACTTATGATTATCTCTAGCAATATTCAGGACGTGTGCTATCATAACTGTATTTCACAAAAAAAGATATGCAGCAGAAGTTATTCAATTTCAATATCTTCTGCTGCATATTAATGAATGATTTCTTTCTGCAAGTCTCATATCCTGTCCTAATCTAATCTAATATAGTCCTGTAATTTTCTACATCATCAAATTCTGTGGAAATATATATTGGCGTATCATCAATATTTCTAAGTAGAAAGGGTTTACCATTGTTGAGGTTTTTATTGGTGATCTCAAAGGAATTTTCAGCATTTAATGAAATTTCAAAGTTCTGCCTATCACTGATTAACTGATATCTGTTTTTTTCGGTCATCTTATACGTTCCTCTATCAACTTCCCTATATCAATGTACCCAACAAAACCAGCATCATGCGGCTGAAAAGTCAAAAGAAAAACATATCCAACCTCATTCCGATCCCCCTGGTAAGAACCCTTTAAATCAGGAATCCCCTTTGTGCAACCTACTATGATAATAAAACTCACCAAAGATAATATGGTAAATAGTTTTCTCATATATCCATCTCCTTGATTGTCTGTAGATCATACTCATTATGACTCTTAAATTATTTATATACAATCAATAGGTAAATGTATAAATAAATTTAATAATAGATAAATTTTAGATATACCAAATGCTAGAGACTTATAAAAACCACTTATGCTCCTTGTAGTTCAATCAGAAGTGAAACGGAAAGACTGTAATAATCTTCCCCGTTTGAAGTTTTATACAGACTGATATCCTTTTTCCGTAAGAATCCCATCCACTTTCTCGTCAAATGTATCTCTTGGCAGCTTCTCAACTTCCATTTCACTGAAAGCGACAAGAATCCTTTTGAATGTTCCACGTGGAAGATACCTGTCATAAAACCCTCCACCATAGCCTAATCTGAAGCCTTCATCTGTATAAGCCACACAAGGAATGAAAGCGACATCGATGGCACCCGGATCAATGGTGTAGGAGGTATCTTTAGGTTCCAGAATACCATGCCTTCCCGGGTATAGATCTTTCATGGTGTCAATCTCACAGGCTTCCATATGCCCCAGAGAAATCGTCTTAGGTACAACCACTTTTTTGCCTTTTGCAAGAGCATCCTTAATAATGAGCGTCGTATCGACTTCATGATCTGTCCCGACATAGATAAAGATTGTACCTGCAAGAAGATAGTCTTTATGCTTGACAAGCTCTCCAAGTATCTTTTCTGACGCATCCTTTCTGTATTTTCGGCTCAGACCGCTCATTTTAAGAATCGATTTTTTCCTCAGTTCTTTTTTTTCAAGTTTAATATTCTGATCTTCATTCATCTCAATTTACCTCCATACCAGTATCATGGTTATGCTTTTCTTCTCCATTATAGCAAAAAATCCTCTTACCATCTGAATAACTTCAGGTAAGAGGATTTCGGTTTACTGGTTTGCGAATTCAGACTTCTTGCGAAGGAACTCATTATAGTCACTTGTAAAGAAATGCTGTCCTGCTGCAGGATCGAGCACGTAATAGATATACTCGGTCACTTCCGGTCTAAGTGCAGCTTTGATGGCTGCAGCGCCAGGACTTGCAATAGGTCCGATCGGCAGTGCCGGTACAACATACGTATTATACGGAGAGTCCACTTTAAGATCATCCAGAGTGACTGTATCTTTGGCAGTCAGGCCTAAGGCATAGACGACTGTAGCATCAATCTGCAGCTTTTTGGCTATGGACAGTCTGTTGTAGATGACAGAACTTACTCTTGGCATCTCTTCCACATTTGCCGCTTCCCTTTCAATCATGGAGGCAATGGTCACGATTTCGTTCCATTCATCTGTAGGAAGAGTATCCTTGGTTTCCTCGATGATACCGTTCATTCTGTTGACAAATGCCTTATACATGGTATCCACCACATAGCTAGGCGCCTGTCCCAGTTTGAATTTATATGTTGCCGGTGCCAGATAACCTTCAAGGACGTATCTCTTCTGATCATTGTTTTCAAGCCAGCTTGGAACGATATAGTTCTTTGCAGCTTCTATAAAGGATTCCTTGCTGAAGAGACCTTTTTCTTCATAGACTTCTCCCATACGTTCGATGGTAAGACCTTCCGGTATAGTCACAGTCACCTCATATTTATCCACACCTTCATTTAGTTCAGTAACAATCTCATGTAAAGAAGATTTACCGTGGATATCGAATGTGCCTGGTTTCAATGCAGTTTCAATCGGATTGAGTCTGAAATATATCCTCGTTACCAGAAGGTTCCGAAGCAGTCCTTCATTATCAAGTTTTGTCAGCAGTCTGCTGAAATTATCGTTTGGCTCTACAACAACCTCAAGGATTTCTTCATCCGTTTTTAAGGGTCTTTCCCCGATACTGTTGTAGTATGTCCATCCGAAAAAAGCAGCGCCTCCAATCACCAAAAACATAATCAGTAGAAAAATCAAGAATTTCTTCAATGGTCGTCCCCCCTGGTTCATTTCATTTCCTTACAGTTTATAGCCGCTATTTGTTTCTTGCCGCTCTCTTTCTCTGTGTATGATCAAGGAATTTCTTTCTGAGTCTGATTGTTGAAGGTGTAACTTCAACAATTTCATCGTCAGCAGCAAATTCCAGATAGTTTTCAAGAGTCATTTTCTTTACAGGAACCAGTTTCAGTGCATCATCTGCTCCAGAAGATCTGGTATTTGTCAGCTGCTTCTTCTTACAGACATTAACGTCGATATCTTCAGCTCTTGAACATTCTCCGCAGACCATTCCTGCGTAAACAGGTACACCCGCTTCAATGAAGAGTGTTCCTCTTTCCTGTGCATTGTAAAGACCATAGGTGATTGCTTCTCCAGTTTCAAAGACAACGAGTGATCCTCTGCTTCTTCCTGGCATTTCTCCCTTGACTTTATCATAGCCCTGGAAAACATGATTCATGATTCCGTTACCACGAGTATCCGTCATAAATTCATTTCTGAATCCGATCAGACCTCTTGCAGGAATGACAAATTCAAGTCTGGTATAACCGTTGACAGCTGAGGTCATGTTGACCATCTCACCTTTTCTAGGCCCCAGTTTCTCCATGACAGTTCCCATAAATTCTTCCGGAACGTCTATTGTCAGGTATTCCATCGGCTCCATCATTACTCCGTCAATTTCCTTATTGATGACCCTAGGCTTTGAAACCTGAATTTCAAATCCTTCTCTTCTCATGGTTTCGATAAGGATGGAAAGATGAAGCTCTCCTCTGCCGGACACTTCAAAAGTATCTGGTGTCAGTTCGTTTACTCTGAGTGATACGTTCGTTTCAAGCTCTTTCATCAGTCTGTCTCTTAAATGTCTGGATGTGATGTACTTGCCATCCTGTCCTGCAAATGGAGAATCATTGACCATGAAGTTCATGGAAAGTGTCGGTTCATCGATATGTACAAAAGGAAGTGCTTCAGGTGAATTGGCATCGGTTACTGTATCTCCGATATGTACATCACCTATTCCTGAAATCGCTACGATATCTCCTATTGCAGCTTCTTCTGTATCTACTCTCTTTAATCCATCATATAGATAAAGATTCGATATTGTTGTCTTCTTTATATTACCATCCGTATCAATAATTGCAATAGCCTGATTTCTCTTGGCGATACCTCTTATGATCTTACCGATGGCAATCTTGCCCACAAAGTTGTTGTGGTCAAGAGTTGTGATGAGCATCTGCAGAGGACCTGCAATATCTCCTTCTGGAGGCTTGACATAGTCGATGATCTTTTCGAAGAGAGGAATCATATTAGTCATCTCATCTTCCAGTTCATCAGCTGCATAGCCATCTTTTGCGGATGCATAGATGATCGGGAAATCACACTGCTCATCATTTGCACCCAGTTCTACGAACAGGTCAAAGACTTCGTCAATGACTTCATCCGGTCTTGCATCTTTCTTGTCGATTTTATTGACTACAACCATAGGGTTAAGTCCCTGTTCAAGTGCTTTCTTCAATACAAACTTTGTCTGAGGCATTGCCCCTTCATTTGAATCCACCACAAGTAATACTGAATCTACCATCATCAGAACTCGTTCCACCTCACCACCGAAATCGGCATGACCAGGTGTGTCTACGATATTGATTCTGTAACCTTTGTATGTGATGGATGTGTTCTTTGAAAGGATTGTAATTCCTCTTTCCTTTTCCAGGTCGTTGGAGTCCATTACTCTCTCTTCCACTTTTTCATTGCTTCTGTATGTATTTGACTGTCTAAGCATAGCATCCACCAGTGTGGTCTTACCATGATCAACGTGGGCAATGATTGCTATGTTTCTGACATTCTCTCTCTTATATGACATCTTATTCCTCCATTTTTCGTATCTAACAAGTTATTATAGCACAAATTCCGCCATCTGTGGAAACTTTACAGGAGTGCCGCTCCATGTAATCGGTTTATGCCAAAATATATTTTTTATCTTTCTTTTTCGTTTTGTGACCACACCTTTATGTCTCCAGAGAAATAACAGAAGCAGCAAGTCTCCTTGCTGCCCCACAACTGTTTTTTTCTGTTATAGAAGGACTACTTTCCGGCACCGATCACATCGACACCTACAGCATCATTGATGATTTTCATCATATCTTCAAAAAGTATGGAAAACCTTACTTCAGCCTGAAGATATTCATTGATGTCCGGATTGGTCTTGATTACTGATGCGAAATTCTGCATCTTCTCTGTTGTCTCATCAGTGACTTTACCGCTCTCCATAGATTCTGTATAAGCTGCTATCTGAATTTTTCTGAAATCCTCAAGCATTTTTGTTTTGGTTTCGTCAGATTGAATTTTTAAAGCTGCATCCCTGAAAGCCACCACATCCGGGTTCACCTTAAGCTCCGCTGCTAATTCATTGAATTTGTCATAAATATTCAACTTATTTATACCTCCTATTAGACTTCCATGATGATCGGTAGAATCATAGGTCTTCTCTTTGTCTTTTCAAAAAGATAATTCTTTAAAGTATCCTTGATGACATTCTTCAGCACATTCCAGTCCGTGATCTGCTTGTCTTCACAATCATTGAGTGCTGCTATGACCACTTTTCTTGCGCCATCCATAAGCTCTTCAGCTTCCTTGACATATACAAATCCTCTTGTGATGATGTCAGGTCCGGCAACAACCGTGGCATTTTCTTTATCCATAGTGACGACCACTGTAATGATTCCATCTTCAGAAAGATGCTTTCTGTCTCTTAACACAATTCTTCCGACATCTCCGACACCGAGACCATCAATGAGGACGTGACCTGAGTTCACTGTACCTGATTTCCTGATTCCTCTTCTGTGCACTTCGATGACATCTCCGTTTTCAGGAAGTACGATATTCCCTGCATCCATACCCATCCTGATTGCCAGATCACGATGCTCTCTCAGCATTCTGTACTCACCGTGGACCGGAATGAAATGACGTGGTTTTGTCAGGGTATGGATCAGCTTGATTTCTTCCTTGCAGGCATGTCCTGATACATGTATCGCTTCCAGTTTTCCGTAAACGACATCCGCACCCAGTTTTGCAAGTTTGTCGATGGTTCTGAAAATCGGCTTCTCATTACCTGGAATAGGTGAGGATGAGAATACGATGGTATCACCATGCTTGACCTGAATTTTTCTGTGCATATTGTTGGCCATTCTTGATAGAGCAGCCATCGGTTCTCCCTGGCTTCCTGTTGTGACAATCAGTATCTGTTCATCAGGATACTTTCTCACATCATCGATGGAAACAAGGTGCTTTTCATCCATAGTCAGATAGCCAAGCTCCAGAGCAATGGGAATGATATTCTCCATTGATCTTCCAGAAACTGCAATCTTTCTTCCCTCTGCTACCCCAGCTTCAATGATCTGCTGGATACGATGTACGTTTGATGCAAATGTGGAAATGATGATTCTTCCTTTGACTCCGTGGAAAATTCTTTTAAAGCTTTCTCCAACTGATGATTCTGAAATTGTAAATCCTTCTCGATCCACATTGGTGGAATCACAAAGAAGTGCAAGCACCCCTCTTTTCCCAAGCTCTGCAAATCTCTGCAGATCGATCACTTCTCCGTCTACCGGAGTGTAATCCACTTTGAAGTCACCTGTATGAACCACAGCTCCCAGCGGAGTATGTATTGCAAGTGCACACGAATCTGCAATGGAGTGGTTCACTTTGATGTACTCTACAGACATCTTGTCCAGTTTAATCACATCTTTTGCTTTGACGATATTCATTGTGACAGTATCCGCAATGCGATGCTCCACAAGCTTCAGATTAATTAAAGCTGCAGTCAGTTTGGTCGCATATACAGGAACGTTGATCTGCTTCAACACATATGGCAGCGCTCCGATATGATCCTCATGTCCGTGGGTAATAAATATACCCTTGATTTTCTCCTGATTCTTAACAAGATATGTTATATCAGGAATGACTACATCGATACCCAGCATGTCATCATCTGGAAATTTAAGTCCACTGTCCACCACGATGATTTCATCCTTATATTCGATAACTGTCATATTCTTTCCAATCTCATTTGTTCCGCCAAGAGGTATAATCTTTACATTATCCTTCTCTTTTGTCATTATTCAGTTCCTCCTTAATCTTTTCCTCTTTAGCGCACTCATTACAAATACCGTAAAACTTTAGGCTATGATCGAGAACTTTGAAATTGTACTTTCTTCCAATTTCCTCTTCCAAAGGATCCAGGAGGTCGTCCATAAATTCAAATACCGTTGAACAGTTCAGACATACGAGATGATGGTGAGTATGATGTTCATCATCTCTTGCCAGTTCATAACGCGCTGTTCCGTCAATCAGGTCAAGACGTGTAACGATATTCTGCTCATGCATGAGCATGATCGTTCGGTACACTGTAGCAAGACCAATCTCTGGTCTTCTCTGTTTAACGATGTCAAATATCTCTTCCACTGTCAAATGCTTACCCACGCTGTCAATTATGGTATCCACAATTGCCTGTCTCTGCGGAGTAAGTTTATAGCCACTTTTCTTGAGCTTGTTGGTTATTTTCAGGATATCCTCACTGGTATATGAATTAACCATTTTAGTTTAGCCCGTCTTCATCGAAAATGACGCTGTATGCCTCTTCAATCATGGCAATTTCCACGTCGTCATCAACAGTCTCGAAAAATTCTGTACCCTCTTCGTCATATACAACTTTTAGTGCTGTAAATACCGGGTCTTCTTCGTCGCTGTCTACTGGAGAAACGATGAAATATTCAACTTCTTCAATTTCAAGTCTCGTTACGATCTCGACTTCAACTTCATTTCCTTCGTCATCTGTCAGTACAATTAAGTCTGTCATATCTTCCATAATTTTCACCTCTTTGCTTATTTTGTGCTGCTTATTTTATCTAAATATCCTTGAAGTATGTAGGTGGCTGCGATTTTATCCACCAGACCTTTTCTCTTTTTCCTCGACATATCCGCTTCCAGCATGGCTCTGTGTGCAGCCATGGTTGTCAGTCTTTCGTCCCAGAAAATCACCTTGTGTCCGAACTCTTCTTCTAGGACCCTTCCAAATTCCATGGCTTTTTCAGCCTGGGGTCCAATGGTTCCATTCATGTTCTTCGGGAGTCCCACAATGATCTCTGAAATTTCATAATTACTGAAGATCTCCCTCAGATTCTCAAAATCCTTCTCAAGAGATTTTCTTCTTACGGTGGTTATGCCTTGTGCAGTGTAGCCTAAAGGATCGCTTACAGCAACCCCGATGGTTCTATCGCCAACATCCAGTCCTATATACCTCATCAATAAATTTAAATCCTTTCAATGGTGATACAATCATATTGTATCAAACTTTTACCAAAAAAACCTTAAGTTTTTTGTCGTATCATTCTTGCACATTATGAGAATAAAAGCAATAGGGATACCTGCTTCAGGTATCCCCTCCTATTATTTTATGTTCAAATAGGACTTCAGAACCTCTTCAAGGATTTCATCCCTCTCAAGTTTTCTTACTAGGGCTCTTGCTCCGTTATAGTTTGTAATGTACGTCGGGTCACCTGAGATGATATATCCAACCAGCTGGTTTACAGGATTATATCCCTTTTCATTAAGCGCATTATATACTTCTTCAAGTATCGCCTTGGTCAGATTGCTCTTATCCTTCTCAAAGTCAAATTGCATGGTATGATCTTTATTGTTCATAACAACGCTGCAGAAGCAGCTTCACCCCCCTTGAAAATAGTATCTCAATATCTATATTATAAGTTATTCCGTTTAAATTGTATAGACAACTTAAGGAATTAACTTATTTCATCAGAAGTGCACTGACGAGATCAAGAGCTTCATCTAGCTTTTCCGGATTCTTTCCTCCAGCCTGAGCCATATCCGGCCTTCCACCGCCGCCTCCGCCCGCAACTGCTGCGATTTCCTTGATCAGCTTTCCTGCATGAAGACCGTCCTTCACTTTATCCTTGGAGATCATTACGGAGAAATTCACCTTGCCTTCACCTTTTGAGGCAAGAACGACAACTCCGGACTGAAGCTTGTCCAGGACTTTTTCTGTGAGATCTCTAAGATCTCCAGCTTCCACATTCACCACTTCACCCTTGACAAGATGAGTACCATTGATCATTTCCTTTTTAAGCAGAAGCTCATCAACATAACCAAGTGACTGGGACTTTCTGGATTCCTCTATTTCTTTGTGCAGTGCTCTGACTTCCAAAAGATTAGATGAGACTTTGCTGACAATGTCGTTTTTCCCTGCCTTAAGTAACTGCTGAAGCTCAGCAAGAACAGCTTCCTGTTCATTGAATAGCCTGAAGGAGTTCATACCTGTAACCGCTTCAATTCTTCTCACGCCTGATGCGATTCCGGCTTCAGATACTATCTTGAAAAGCCCGATTTCTCCTGAGTTTCGAACATGGGTACCCCCACAGAGCTCTTTTGAGAAATCACCCACTGACAGTACTCTTACTTCATCGCCATATTTTTCATCAAAAAGCGCCATAGCACCAGAAGTTTTCGCTTCACTCATAGACATGATATCAGTGCTGACCGGTGTCGCTTTCTGTATTTCCTCATTGACGATCTCTTCCACTCTTCTGATTTCCTCATCCGTCATCGCCTGGAAGTGATTGAAGTCAAATCTCAGTTTATCAGGAAGTACAACCGATCCAGCCTGATTGACATGGCTTCCAAGTACAAGTTTCAGAGCTTTGTGCAGGATATGAGTTGCAGTATGGTTTCTTTCCGTACTTCTTCTGATGTGTCCATCCACCTTAAACAGAGCTTTGCCTGGCACGAGGTTTCCTTCCGTCACCACGACAAGATGTACTGTGTTTCCATTTCTGCTCTTTTTTGTATCGATAACTTCTGCTGTGAAATCTTCAGTAGAAATTGTACCGATATCGCCCACCTGTCCGCCCATTTCCGCATAGAAAGGCGTTCTGTCAGACACAACATACCCTTTATTTCCACTCTCCATCTGGTCTAGAACATGCTGATCATTATATATGAATAAAATATCAGCTTCAGTTTCCAGCGCGTGATATCCGGTGAATTCTGTTGAAACAGGCTCTTCCAGAAGATCTATTCCAGAGTTTTCCGAACCCATGTATGAGCTCTCGCCTCTGGCAGATCGGGCACGCTGCCGCTGATCGTTCATTTCCTTCCTGAACGCATCAAGATCGATCTTCATGTTCTTCTCAAGAAGAATCTCTTCAGTAAGCTCAAGAGGAAAACCGTATGTGTCGTACAGCTTGAAAGCATGCTCTCCACTGAATGTGTCACCTTCTGTCTCACGCATGAATCCGAGCAGCATTTCCATCCCGGCATCAAGAGTTTCATGGAATTTCTTTTCTTCAAGATCCACAATTTTTTCGATATATTCTCTTCGGTCCAGAAGATCGGGGTAGGCTTCGCCATAGCTGTCCATGACAGCCGCTATGATTTCATTCAGAAACTGCTTTTTATGTCCAAGAACTCTACCATGCCGTGCAGCTCTTCTTAACAGTCTTCTCAGAACATATCCTCTTCCCTCATTGGAAGGAAGAACGCCGTCACCGATGAGGAAGGCAATACTCTTAGCATGATCCGCAACGATTCTGATGGACACATCTTCTTCTTTGCTGTGCCCATAGGTTTTTCCGGTTACTTCAGAAACCTTGTCAATTACATTTCTGAGTATATCAATTTCAAATATGGAATCCACACCCTGCATGATGGTCGCCATTCGTTCAAGGCCCATACCAGTGTCGATGTTCGGGCTGGAGAGAAGGTTATAGTTACCCTCTTCATCCTTATCAAACTGAGTGAAAACAAGATTCCAGAATTCCGTCATCTCGTCACGGTCTGAAGCGGCGATAAAATCTTCAGTGGTTCTGATTTCATCCGAACCCTTGTAGTAATGGATTTCTGAGCATGGACCACAAGGTCCTACACCGATCTCCCAGAAATTATCTTCTTTTCCGAGTCTGAATATCCTTGCAGGATCGATGTCGGTCTTCTCTTCCCAGATTTTGAAAGCTTCATCGTCTTCCAGATAGACTGTTGCGTAAAGCTTTGATTTATCGATTTTAAGGACTTCAGTGACAAATTCCCATGCCCATGGAATGATTTCTTCTTTGAAATAGTCACCGAAAGAGAAATTCCCGAGCATTTCAAAAAATGTCGCATGTCTCTTCGTTCGACCTACATTGTCGATATCACCTGTTCTGATGCATTTCTGACAGGTCGTCACCCTCTTTGATGGAGGAATCTTAACCCCAGTGAAATATGGCTTTAACGGTGCCATTCCGGCATTTATGAGTAGCAGTGACTTATCGTCCTTAGGGACAAGTGGGAAACTCTCCATGACATAGTGTTCTTTCTCTCTGAAGAATTCGAGATATTTTTTTCTGATTTCATTTGTTGTCAGTTTTTCCATTATAATTCCTCCATCTTTTCAGGTCTCATTTTTATATTGATGTAAATAAAAAAGCCCTCATCCCAGCAAGGGACGAAAGCATACTTCCGCGGTACCACCCTAATTATGAATGCACAGCACTCATCTCTTAAGAACTGACTCCAAGGCGGCTTCACGACATTTCTCCAAAGGCTTGCACCAGACCGCCTTCTCTCTGCAGGTAGAAAATATAGCTACTCTTCCTCATCAACGTCACATATTGAAAACTTTGATTTATTACTTATAAAGTATACTCATTACGTTTCATAAAGTCAATCACTCCCTGCATGATCCAGCCGACATCCGAGTGATTTTTCATCTCATTCTGAAGAAATCTTTATTATTGAAGCATAAAATGCGTGCGGGCATCCTCTTTCATGACATTTTTTGTCAATGAACCCTTCATGGTCTGGATATAACATTCATAGACTCCGGTAAGTTTAGAATTTTTATTAATATCATTCAGATAATGTTATCAGCCTATTTCAGGGTTGTTTATAATTCAGTCACCGGCTGTTCCGAAATACCCCTTAGAATGGAAACATGACAAGCAGTAAAATGAATAAAACTAAAATTTAGGAGGTCAATCATGAAAAGAATCGTAGGTATTTTTCATTCAGAAGATCAGGCAGTAAGAGCGATCGAAGGTTTAAGAACATCGGGCTACACTGATGATGAAATCTCAATCATTGCCAAGGATGAAGATAAGTATAATGCCCTTACCAACAGAGTTGGAACTGACATAGGTAATGATATCAAGGACAGCAGCGGAGCAGCAGCAGGTGCAGTTACCGGTGGAACAATCGGTGGACTTGGCGGATTGCTTCTTGGATTAGGGGCACTGGCAATACCTGGTGTGGGACCCATTATCGCTGCCGGACCAATCGCAGCAGCTGTCACCGGAGCATTAGCCGGTGGAGCATTAGGCGGACTTGCAGGAGCCCTCATTGATTACGGTGTGCCGGAAGTTGATGCAAAGGAATATGAGGAAAGAATCAACGCAGGAGATATTCTAATTCTGGTTGATGACAAGGATGACGATACCAGACGTGATACCGTATATAATAACTTCTATGAGAATGACAGTATAAACAGAGACACCTATAGACATAGAGACAGAGATCCGATCGGAGACAACCGTGACTACGGAACAGACACAGATATGGGTGTCAAAGGACATAGCGGAAATACAAACAATATGGTAGACAGCTATCAGAAAACGGTACAGGATGATCCTCTCTACAAAGATAAAGTAAACCCTGCATATGATGACTCAGTCACACGTGACAGAGGTATTAAAGAGGATAACTTCGATACTGACTCAATCAACCGAGATATGGACAGAAGTCAGAGCGATCTGGACAATCCGTTGAATCCGGATGTAAGCAGAAAACCGTTTAATACAGATGACGATCCGATCAACAGAGACAGAGACAGGAGCAATCTCACTGATGAGCCAATGACAACAAACGTCAATGATCCGATTAATAGAGATATGGACCGGAACCTGCCAGATGCTGATGATGATCCATTAGGCAGAAATGCTCAAAGTCCAGCATACAGTGGTGGAATCGCTACGCCGGATAAGGGCTGGAACGAAGACATCAATAATCCGGAAGAAAATCTTGAAAATACGGATCATGTGGTTGAGGGTCATGATCAATACATCGATGAGAACGATCCGCTGAAGCCCAAAAAGCCTCATGAACTGGATCCGAACCTGAGAGATGTAGATAAAGGTTTAAGATAATCTTTCCCCCCTTGGAATCGAAGAGGCTCTCGCCTGAGAGCCTCTTCCTTCTGTACTTCATTCATCATCTGGTCATCTTTTAACTTTCTTCTTTCTTTTTTTCGGTTTCCACCCGCCTGAGAGCTGGAGCCAAAGCACCATGATGAGCATGGAAGCACCAATGAAAAATGTATCATTCCGATACAGAAAGTAATAAATGAGTGCAGTGATTAGAAATAGTCCCGTGATCAGATATGTTCTTGGCTTCATTTTCAGCATTCTATCCTATCTCCTTTGAATCTCTTTCTACTGTCCCAGCTGCCCTTCATACGTTGTAAGCTCCAGGACAAATTCCTCTTTCCAGTCAGAAAGTACTGCATCCCCTTGATACTCCACTTCCATAAACCTGTCATCCTATCGAAGGATCAGATACTGAGTTCCATTTCCTTTGTAAAATATCGTATCAGCTCCATCATGCTCTTCTTCCAGTCCATCTTCTGAGCCTGTATTTTCAGCAGCTGTTTTCTCGGACTCATCCAAAAGTACGTCTATGAAATAGGGTGAGACCAGGTCGTAATAAGTTACGGTCATTCTTGAAATGGATGAACCGTACCTTCCTTTTATGCTGGACTGATATACAATCTGTTTTTCCTGAATGATGATGCTGCTGCTGCTGAGCGAGTAAATATCGAAAATATGATTTTCAGAACCTCCATCTGGATCCGATGATCTGTCAACTCGTTCCAAAGAAACAGAAGGATATTTTTCAGCCTCATACTGTCCTTCCTGAATAATGTTGAAATCCTCTGTGAAAACTGTATATCCCGACCATAACATGACCAAAGTAATCATCCCGGTTCCGAAAATTTCTACTGTCCTGAACATTCCAGTTGACGTATTATGCGATTCATCATCAGTATCAAGCTTGTCCATAATTGTCTTGTATCTTCTTAAGGCAATCACCCTGCCGAACAATCCGGATACAAGAATAAGAATCAATCCTCCGAGGGTGAAGATATCCAGATCCTCAACTATCCAAAGCTTAGGATTTCTTGACAGTTTCTGTATGTCTATCTGAATCAGGAGCAAGATAAAGGCAAGTATGGATCCTAAGATTCCCCATTTCTCTGACTTCATCTTTCTTTGCAGTTTCAGTTTCTGTGCATCTTTATCCACCTGCAAAAGAGGTGTACCTTCGGGTGCGTGGAAGATATGATAATGATTTTTAAGAGTCCCGGCATAGGTCCATCCGCTCATTTTACTGCTTTCCAGAATCTCTCCCTCTGGTTTATCCCAGTCTTTCAGAGCCGGTTCAATATGATAGATCAGTTCTACCCGGTCACTTTCTTCAAAAACTGCAAAATAGGGTCTCATTTTATGCAGTCTGTAGCCTTCCCCTGCCTTTTCTTCAAACCATACCTTCAGACTATCCAATTCATAGGGATCATACGGTACCCAGAAACGTTTCTTTCTGACCATAAATCTATCACTCACTTTCCGTCATATTACGAATTGTCTTCAGTACTGATTATTCCTATAGGATTCGAGTTTTGCAGTGAATTCCTCTTTCCATTCTGACAGATCGGCTTCTCCGAAATACCTGAGCTCCAGAAGCTGCTGTGCATCATTAAGAATCAGATACTGCACATGAATGCCATCATAATAAGTTATGCTGACCCCGTCGAGTATTTCACTCTCTCCTTCAGCGCCAGAGCTCTCCTTTGCGCGCTTTCACGCTTCCCTGGCCAGAACCTCTATCGCCTTTTCTAAACGCGGCTTGTAATAGACACTGGAAAGATCTGAGCTGTAGTGCTCCACATGACCAATAGACGCGTACTGATCAAGATAGAGTCTTTCTTTCAGAAAAAGACTGCTGGTGCTGCCGCTATTATAGTTGTATTTGACATATTTTGCCTCTCCAATCGACGGATTCTCCTTAAGCTCAATGTCTTCAATAGTAATAAAAGGATACTGATCGATTTTCAAGGCAGATCCGATATCCTTTGTGCTGCCCACCTCAAATATCATCGACAGTCCCAAAACGATCACGGCCAGATAAACCAGAACTTGTCCCATTAAGCCAATCACCCTGAAATTATCACTTGATACAGGATAATCATCACCATTCCCGGCCATCCTTTCCACAATTCTCTTCTGATTCCGGTAATTCAGGTGCTGGCTGATCACGCCAAGCACCAGAGGAACAAAGGCGAGCAGATGGAATAAACTCAGTTCTTCGATCATCCATATGACAGGATGGTGAAAAAGATTCCAAAAACCCATCTGAAGAAGAAAGACATAGACAAATAACGGGATCTTCCACAGCAGTTTCCACTTATCTCTCTTCAGCTTCTCTTCCAGTTTCCATCTCACAGAGTGTTCGTCTGCATGAAAATCCTTTGTGCCTGCCGGCGATCGAAATACATGGAAATGGTCTGCAACTGTTCCGGCGTAAGACCATCCTCTCTCTTTTCTGCTTTCAAGTATGTCATCCATTGGCCTTAATGAATCCTTGAGCGTAGGCTCAAGGTGGTACTTCAGATCCTGCCTTTCCGTTTCTTTGAAGACGGCAAAGTAGGGCTTCATATTTTTCAGTTCATAACCTTCTCTGGCCTTTTCTTCCAGCCACTCTTTCATGGCCTCTATATCATAAGGCTCTATCGGGACCCACAACCTCTTTCTCTTTCCCACTATTACCTCCATTTATGTTCACCATCAATATTCAATATATAATTATCATAACGGTATTGTATCTTCAGGTCAAGAATTTATGACAATGAAAAAGAGGTTCAAATGAACCTCCAGATCAATGTAAATATATTCAGTTTATTAATCTTCTATCTCGTAAATGGTTCCCCCACCTAAGACAAAATTATCCTCATAGAAAACCACAGCCTGCCCCTTTGTGATGGCTCTCTGCTTTTCCTCGAAAACAACTTTAACGCTTCCGTTTTCAAGCGGATAGATGGTACAGTCAGCGGGCTTTGCAGAGTATCTTATCTTGGCTTTTGCCTTATAAGGCTCAGTAACTGCATCACGGGATATCCAGTTCAGTTTGTCTGCAATGAGGGTATTCTTGAACAGCGCACTTTCATCGGTAAGGACGACCTCATTGGTATCTTTATTGATATGCGATACAAAAACCGGTCTGCCGATGGATAGTCCCAGTCCCTTTCTCTGACCGATGGTGTAATAGGCGATACCCTTATGAGTGCCCATGACGTTACCTTCCGGATCCACAAAGTTTCCGGGTATCCTAAGCTCAGGCTTTTTCTCATAAATATATCTTCCATGATCATTATCATCTATAAAACAGATTTCCTGGGAATCTCTCTTGTTGTGCACCCCAAGATCCATTTCTTTGGCAATCTCTCTTATTCTGGTCTTGCGATATTCTCCGCAAGGCATAAGCGTTTTTCTCAGCTGTTCCTGAGTTAGATTATAAAGCGCATAAGTCTGATCCTTGGTATCGTCCTCTGCCTTTTCTATGACCATTCTTCCATCTTTTTCGTAGATCTTTGCGTAGTGTCCAGTGGCAACAAAGTCTGCTCCTAGAGTTTCTGCCCTATGCAGAAGCTCGTCGAATTTGATGTATTTATTGCAGGCGATACATGGATTAGGTGTTCTGCCTTCAATGTATTCTTCCATGAAATAGTCAATGACTTTTTCTCTGAAGACCTCCTTGAAGTTCATGACATAAAACGGGATTTCAAGCGTATCCGCCACCATTCTGGCATCATCCACAGCCGAAAGAGAGCAGCATCCGCCTTCTCTCTCCTTGAATCCGTTGTCGTCCTGCCATACCTGCATGGTCACTCCGATGACCTCATAACCCTGTTCTCTTAAAAGGTATGCCGCTACTGCGGAGTCTACTCCGCCTGACATACCCAGTACTACTCTTTTTTTCATTTCTTCACCTTTACTATGTTTACTCTAACATCACACATGTTATGGTCTGTCCAGTTTACGCTGCCTCCTGAGGATTTCACGAATCGTTTCTATGGTTTTATCCACTTCTTCCTCTGTATTATATTTGCTCAGTGTCAGACGAAGGCTACCCCTGATAAATGATTTTTCCACACCGATCGCTTTAAGCACATGGGATTCATCAATGGCTCCAGATGTGCATGCACTTCCTGAAGATGCAAGTATGCCTGCAAGATCAAGGTTCAGAAGCAGCGCCTCCCCATCAACACCTGTGAAAGAGATGTTGATGTTATTGGGCAGTCTTTCTTTCCCTGCCGGACCATTCAGTCTGCTTCCTTCTATTTCAAGCAGTCCCTTAATGAATCTGTCCCTTAACGAACTGAGTGTATCGTTCTTATGATTCATTTCGTCCAGAACTGTTTCCAGTGCCTTTCCAAGTCCCACGATGCCGGCAACATTCTCAGTGCCTGAGCGTCTGCCTCTCTCCTGATTTCCACCGTGTATCAGATTTTCAATGACGATTCCACTTCTTAAATAGAGAAATCCCACACCTTTCGGCCCATGGAATTTATGTGCAGAAGCGGAAAGAAAGTCGATGTTCATCTCTTCCACATCAATATGGACCGAACCGATTGCCTGAACAGCATCTGTATGAAAGAAAGTCCCCTTCTCCCTGCAGATTCGACCAATCTCTTTAAGCGGCAGAATCGTTCCGATTTCATTATTCGCAGCCATGATACTCACAAGAACCGTATCCTTGCGAATCGCCTGTTCAAGGACTTTAAGATCAATAAATCCTTCATCATCCACATCCAGGTAAGTGACTTCAAACCCCATCTTTTCAAGAAACTCAAGGGTATGAAGTGTAGCATGATGCTCCACTTTTGTGGATACGATATGTCTTCCTTTATCAGGATTTCCGTATACCACACCTTTGATTGCCCAGTTGATGGCTTCACTTCCGCCTGAGGTGAAGTAGATGTCTTTAGGCTTTGCGCCAAGAAGCTTTGCTGCCACATCCCTAGTTCTCTTCATAGCAGATTTGTTCTCTCTGGAAAATGAATAGACACTGGAAGGATTGGAATATCTCTCCATGAAATAAGGCTCCATCGCTTCTTTCACTTTCTCATCCATCCATGTGGTCGCTGCATTATCAAGATATATAAAATCATTCATTTAGGAAAATCCCCTCTTTGATCGGAGTTGCCTGCATCGATCTGTAATCATTCAGCATATCCTGAAGGGTAATCCCTCCCATCACTGAATTGATCGAATCTCTTATCTTTCTCCATAATACTCTTGTTGCACAGGCATCAAGGTAATCACACTCATCATTTGTGAGACAGTCTGATATTTCAACGGGACCTTCAAGCACATCCATAATTTCAAGGATGGTAATTTCTTCAGGCAGTTTATTGAGAATATAGCCGCCCTGAGCACCTCTCACACTTTTGACAAGCTTTGCCCTTCTAAGAGGAGCAAAAAGCTGTTCCAGATAATATTCAGATATTCCCTGTCTTTCAGAGATACTCTTTATGGATATGGGCAGGTTCCCGTAATGAACTGCAAGATCCATCATCGCTTTAACGCCGTATCTTCCTTTTGTTGATAGTTTCATTGCACACCTCCAAGGCATTTCATCAATAAATTGTATCAATTCCGAGTGAAAGTGTCAACTTTATCCGGATATCAGTCTTCTTTAATATTTTTCCAGTAAAGCTTTGTGGCTTCTTCATATTTATTTGTACCAGGCTTGTAGAAAATCTTTCTTTCCAGACCCTTTGGCATATAGTTCTGCTTGACATAATTGTTTTTGAATCCATGAGGATAAACATACTTCTGCATACGCCCAAGAGATTTTGCACCCTCATAGTGTCCATCTCTAAGATGTGCAGGAAGCTCCAGAACTGATGTACTGTCAATGATATTCATTGCAGAATCCACTGCAGTGATAACAGAATTTGACTTAGGAGAAGTTGCCAGCAGTATCACTGCCTGTGCAAGGGGTATCCTAGCCTCGGGCAGCCCTAAGGTCAGTGCGGCATCCGTACAGGCTTTCACGATTGCAATAGCCTGAGGATTGGCAAGCCCGATGTCTTCTGCGGCAATGACAAGAAGTCTCCTGTTTACCGATATCAGATCTCCGCCCTTAAGGAGCATAGCAAGATAAAGAAGTGAAGCATTTTCATCACTTCCTCGGATGGATTTCTGGAAAGCACTGAGCAGATCATAGTGATAGTCCCCATCCATATCGAAGTTGATGATTTTTCTCTGAAGAATCATCTCCACATCACTCTGACTGATTTCCATTACATTCTGATTCACTTTGTCGTTGGCCATAAGAATCAGTTCAAGATTATTGAGCGCTTTTCTCATATCACCATTGGCAAGACTCGCAATAAACTGAAGAGATTCTTTAGTGATATGGATATCGGTAATATCATGTTCTTCTTTATAATACTCCAGAGCTCTTAGGATGCCATTCATGACATCTTCAAACTCCAGAGGTTTGAATTCAACCACGATTGCCCTTGAAATGAGCGCTTTAAACACGGCAAAATGAGGATTTTCCGTGGTCGATCCCACAAGGATAATCCGTCCGCTTTCCATATAATCAAGAAGGACCTGCTGATTTCTGCGGTTGAACAGATGAATTTCGTCGATATAAAGGAGCAGGCCCTTCTGTCCCATGAACATATTCAGTTCATCCAATGCATTCTTGACATCTTTTAAGGAATCTGTGGATGCATTCAGACTGATGAACTTTCTTTCAGTAAGATCTGCAAGAAGACGCGCAACAGTCGTTTTACCGATTCCGGGCGGTCCGTAAAAGATCATATTCATGAGTGTCCCACTTTTCACCATACTGGTCAGCAGTTTCCCCTCACCGATGAGGTGCGTCTGACCCAGAACTTCATTCAAAGATTTTGGCCTTAATTTACTTGCTAAAGGTTCCATCTTTTATCACCTCAGATAAAATTATACCACCGTTCACGGAATATTTCTTCACCATCACACATGCCGATGATATAATAGAACCAAAGTAAGGTGATGAAAAATGGAAACCAAGTATATTATCGGGCTTCTAGTTGGCCTTCTCATCTATGTCGGCGCTGTATCCGGACTTTATCTGGTATACAAGCCTAATATTGATTATCAGAGAGAAAGACGAAGAAAACTGAAAGAAGACCGTAGGAAAGCTCTTGAGATGGCAGCGGAGGCAAAAAAATTCCAGAGGGAGAACACTGAAAAAGATCCGGACAGTAAGGAAACTGATCACAAGTAAAAAAGATGCGATTTCTTGAAGAGATCGCATCTTTCTTATTTTCATCTTTTTATTTTTTTGCACGCGTTCTGGCAGCTGCTTTCAGAAATTCCCCGTTGGCTATATGAACAAGCACTTCTCCCATATATTTCGGCATTTTATCCGGAGACACAAGAGTCAGCCTTTTTATAGGGGTCTGCATAAACATGGCATGAATCACCTTGTAGGCACTGTCATTCCTGCTTTTTATTCCTGATGCCTCCATGAGCATATTGCTGAGTTTCCTGATGACGATTTTCATCTGGGGGACCTCGCTCATCTCGAATAATGTGTTGTCTACCGTGAAAGGTTTCTCGCTGATTCTTGAAGGCATCTTTTTACCGATGAGCGTTTCAAAATCTTCAAGTGAAGGCTTACCTGAAGGTCGACTATAAAATTCCGGAACAGGAACTTTTATGTATGGTTCACCGGAAATATAGACTGTCCCTTTAAGTCTGATATCCCTTGAAGATGAGCCGATCAGGATGTCATATTCCCCTTCGTAGATCATTTCTTTCCCGGAAGAAAGATCATACTGAAGAAAATCTTCTCTCTTCAGCTTCATCATGACTTCTTTCTCTTCCCCTGGTTCCAGCGATACTTTCTTAAAGCCTTTCAGATCTTTAACCGTCATGTACCCGTCACTTTCGGTTTTTCCGACATAAAGCTGTACCGTTTCTTTTCCTGCCACGTTTCCGGTATTTCTGATTCTGAGCGAAATCAAGATTTCTCCCTTACCCTCACGGCTTAACCGGTCATGCGAAAGACTGAGGTCATCATATCCAAAACTGGTATAGGACAGTCCGTAACCGAACGGATAAAGAACCTCTTTCTTCGCTTTATCAAAATAGCGGTAACCAACATATATTCCTTCTCGATAGCCCACTTCGTAATTTTCTCTACCGTAGATTTCCGAAGTGACGTGATCGTTATAGCGTAAAGGATAGGTTTCCGGAAGCTTGCCTGATGGGCAGGCTTCACCAAAAAGAATATCAGCTGCTGCCTCTCCTCCCGCCTGTCCAGGCAGATACAGATTGATAAGGCCTCTTACCCGGTCTATCCAGGGTAATTCCACAGGAGCTCCTCCATAAAGAAGAACGATGATGTTACTGCTGATACGTGCAATCCTTTCTAACAATTCATTCTGTTCATCAGGCAGCCTCATATGCTCACGGTCGAACCCTTCCGACTCGTACTCGTCAGGCAGTCCCGCTGCAAAAACAACGGTATCGTCTTTGCCGATTGCCTTAAGGATATCCTCAGAAAATCTATCCGGTTTATGTCCAGTTTCAAGGGAGTACCCTTCAAAATAGGTATATTCAACACCTTTTTCCTTCAGTGCATCAAGGAGAGAAGTCAGTCTGTAGGGAATGATATGTGAGCTTCCTGCACCCTGAAATCTCGGTTTCTCAGCCAGTGCACCGACAACGAATATTGTTCCGTGCTCCTTTTTCCTCAGCGGAAGGATATGATCTTCATTTTTCAGAAGAATCACTGATTCCAGTGCGATCTTTTTGGCTAATACATGATGCTTTCCGATACTGAAAGTATCTGCCGGTTCCGAGACATGCTTATCCCTTGCGGTTTTTATGATCAGTTCCAGAATACGGTCAACTGCCTGATCAAGTATGCCTTCATCCAGCCTTTTACTTCTGATATTCTCTTCGAGTTCATCATCAAAATAATCAGCTCCTCCTGGCATTTCCAGATCAAGTCCTGCTTTCATTGAAGCAGTTTTGTCGTTCATGGCCGCCCAGTCACTAACAATGACTCCTTCAAACCCGAATCTGTCACGTAGAATATCTTTCAGCAGCACTGTGTTTTCACTGGCATAGACACCATCTACAAGGTTATAGGAACACATTACGGTATAGGGTCTGCCTTCTTTAACAGGTCTTTCAAAAGCCTTCAGATAGATGTCATACATCGCTTTTCTATCCACGATACTGTTGGACTTCATTCTGTTTTTCTCCTGATTATTCAAGGCGAAGTGTTTGAGGCTGGCACCCACGCCCACTGACTGAAGCCCTTTAATCCATGCCGTACTGAGTTCAGCAGCAAGATAAGGATCTTCTGAAAAATACTCAAAATTTCTGCCGCAGAGCGGATTTCTTTTAATATTCACTCCAGGTCCAAGGACCACCTCAACATGATCGTTAAGTGCTTCAATTCCTATAGCTCTGCCCATCTCATAAAGAAGCTCTTCATCAAAAGAAGCGGCACTGAGACAAGCTGGGGGAAAGCAGGTGGCAGGATTGCTTTCATTGATGCCAAGATGGTCCTGTTCCTCTTCCTGGTGCCTCAGTCCGTGAGGTCCGTCACTGAGTGTGATTTTCGGAATGCCAAGTCTAGGGAATTCTTCTGTTCTCCAGTTGTCCTTACCCGATGTGATTCTGATTTTTTCAGTTAAACTCATTTTATCGATCAGTTCCTGATGTTTCAGCATTTATATCCCTCGCTTATCCATATTTTCTAAGATCCTAGTCCATTATTTCTATTCTTCTTTTCAGTTCATCTAAAGAAAGCTGACCTGGTGCGGAGGACTGATTAAGCGGAGCAAATGTTATGCAGGTCTGAGAACCGGTTCTGGCATATCGTGAAGACATTCCATGATCACCCATGACCAGTGCGATATGTGGAACATCAAGAATCTCAGCTGCATGCCTTGATACCTCTAGCACCCTTGACGTATCCTCCTCGGTTTTTGCCATGGTGGTGATTTTACAGATGTCCGCGCCAAGACGCATCTGTGTAACAAGAATTTTCAGCAGCATATTCTCTTCAGGTGTACCATTAAAGTCATGCCAGGAAAGTATGCAGCGGATTCCCGAAGACTTCATCTTCTCAAGAAGACGGACATACATCTCCATTTTTTCATCACTCTGAGTATTGCGCAGCCAGTGCATTTCCACATCCATAAGATCGATATGTCCTGATTCCGCAGCCATATTTCTGACCAGATAAAGATCTGAGATACTGATCGGATTCTTCCCACCCTCCTGATCCCAGCGAAAAGTGAATAGTATGGGCTTATCCGGAAACGAAATCCTGATGAGTTCAAGTCCCTCTGAAAGCTCGCTCATCAGCTCGTTCTTATTGATGAGATAGTCCGCTCTCCATTCCAGAAGATCGAACTCCTTGGATTTCAGCTCTACCAGATCCTTTCTGAGTTCCTGAATGCCCGTAGAAGCCAGAGTTACACAAAGTCTGAAAGAACCATCCCGAAAAATAGTATCACGTATGATCAGCGGTTTCATCTTTCTACCTCTCTCCCGCTTCAAATAAGATATCTTCGATGTTATAGAGTGCGTCAAAAACAAATTTATCCTGAATTCTTTTCAGTCTCATGATGGAACAGTTGTAGATTTCTATACTGAAAAATGAATCGGTTTCGTGTCTGAATATATGTGAGAATATGGTTTTCATCGTTCCGCCATGGCAGACAACAAGAACTTTGTCTCCACTTCTGTGATTTTTGCTGATGTCGGACAGAAAGCTTTCTATGCGTCTTTGAAAATCATAATGGCTCTCTCCGCCGCCTGGCTTATAGTTCAGCCAGTCACTGTTCCACTCTTCAAAAAGCTGAGGCTGCTCCTCATGAAGCACTCTGTAATTCAGTCCTTCCAGATCTCCAAGATGTCTCTCATCCAGTCTGTCATCCTTCAGAGCATCCTCCAGAGAAAAACCCATATTCTCGAGCGTTTCATGAGTCCTGACCAGGCTTGAAACATAGACTTTATCCGGAACGAACTTCATGTTTCGGATGATCTTCCCTGCACTTGCCGCCTGCTTCTTCCCTACCGGTGTCAGTTTGTAATTGCTTGATCCGTACATGAGATCCAGAATGTTCGCTTCCGATTCCCCATGTCGTACAAATAATATTTCCAATTATTTTCTCCTCCTGTATAGAAATAGGGAAAAGCGAACTTTTCCCTATTTTTTCATTTATTCTCTTAAGATCTGTATTTCTCATCAAAAAAACCGATGAGTTTATTAAGGGCCTGAATCAGAACCTCTTCTTCTCCATCATCCAGCGCTTCGATGACACTGCTGATCATATCCTGATGAAATGAGTCATGCATCCTTCTAGCCTCAATTCCTTTTTCGGTGAGTTCTACTAGAACTACTCTTTTATCTTCTTCAGATCTTTTTCTGACCAGATACCCTTTCTTGATCAGTTTGTCCACCCCAGTTGTCAGCGTACCCATAGTGATGTTGAGATCCCTTGAAACTTCAGTCATTGTTCTGGGCCTTTCTTCACCTACTGCATGAATGGTATGCATCTCCGTGATGGTTAAATCGCTACCGCTCTCACGTAGTGATTTCTCTTCAATTTCCAGAATATCATGAAAAAGATCGACTAAAAGTTCATTCAGTATGATTTTACTCTGGTTGATACGACTCACCCTCTTCCAAATTCCCTATTACCTGCTGCATAGGATTCTTTTTCTGTTCTTATAATAACAAATCTCAAGTCCGATATCATCCATCATTCTTACGGCATCATCAAAATTCCTGCCCACATCTTCAGCGATATGTGCATCTGATGCCAGAGTGATGTATCGGCCGCCATTGAGATAATAACCCTCATAGACACTCTTGAATGAATCATAGACTTCGCCGACAAGCGGTCTTTTGAGATTGATTTCGAGTGTCACATCCTTATCCATCATGGCTTTGAAGAGACCCTTGAATTCTGTTTCGTACTCCTCATAACGAAGCTCACGAAAACCTGAATATCTTGTGGGATAGTCAAAATGAGCCAAAGTATCTATGAACGGACTGTCTATGATCATTTCTTCAGCATACTTCAGATAGGTTTTATAAAAGGTCTTTTCATCAAGTCCTTTAAAGTACTTTCTGGAAGACAGATTGATTCCTGCCATGGTATGCAGAGATCCGATGACCATATCAAACTCATAGTTTTCCGAAATTTTTCTGATTTTATCCGTGTAAAATTTATCCAGCCCCAATTCAATGCCCATGAGATAGGTATCGCTTCGATATTTCTCATATTTTCTGAAGTATTCATCCACATTGAAATCTATAGGAAACCCGCCAACTTCAAAATAATTGAGATCCTTATGTTCAGTAGTTATGACACCAAGATTTTTCTGCTTTCCGGCATCCAGTATCCTGGTGATCTGCTCACTGGAATCAAAAGAGAGTTCCGTGTGCATGTGTGTATCAAAAATCATTTATATCATCCTCTATTATAAGTCATCTTTTGTATATGAAGTCACGATCTCTCCATAGAAAATTTCATGATAGTCTCCATCCATGTAGCTGGTCACATCCACGTCGCCTCTTAGGAGTTTAGGATCGACCTTATGATTGTAGATGATCCTGCATTCGTAAAAAATGTTTGCTTCTTTTACCACAGGAGTCTCCATCGTCTTGGCTTTATAAGGTGTAAGATTTGCAACCGCCCACTTGTCCGTGTCTCTTCCCGATAGGCTGCCCACCGTGTTCAGCGCTTTTTTCATTGTTGATGTGGTCGGTATGGAAACGGTGAATTCCACATTATCCTGCAGAAGTTCATGGTTGTGTCTTGAACTTCTCACAAGAATGGTAAAGACCGGTCTACCCCACTCAAACCCGATATTCCCCCAGCTGATGGTACTGACGTTGACTTCATCACCTTTTTTCACTGTAAGAAATGCACCCTGTCTGTGCAGGTACTTAATGCTCTTGTCCAGATACCTGATAAATTCTACTGCCATATTTCTATTACCTCCGTCATAATTCTTATTTCATTATACCCTAAGGTCTAATCAATTGCATAAAATTTATAATTATTAATAAAAAATCTACAATTGTTAAAGCATTTTGCTATGCAGTAACACTAGACATCGTATTTTCTCAGTTTCTTCCTGAGACGGTACCATAAGGCCAGTCCAGAATTCCTCCGAAATCATAAACCTCTGTATAACCCATTTCCACAAGCATTCCGGCCGCCTGGCTGCTTCTGTTTCCGCTTCTGCAGTAGAGAAGATAGGTCGCTTCTTTATCCGGAATCACACTTGACGCCTTTGACTCAATCTGATCCAGCGTAAGAAGCAGTGCTTTGTCGATGTGAGCATCTGAGAACTCTTCCTCGGTTCGTACATCCACAATGATTACCTCTTCATCATCCATCATCTTCTTTGCCTCTTCAGCATCAATTTTTACAGCCTGTGATGACGGCATATCCTCATTTTCTTCTTTTCTGTCGTTTCCGCATCCCGCAGCAATTACACCGGAGAGCAGAATGAGGCTTAAGGTGTAACCCAGTTTTTTCATTCCAATCATCCTTCCTTTTTAATTCTATTATAGAACCATTACCTTAACGGGAAAAGAGACTGGACGTAAAATGTCCAGTCTCCATCATCAGTTTTTAATTACAGCCTCTTTTAAAGTATGCCATGCAAGCACCGCACACTTTACCCTTGCAGGCAGATTGGATATCCCCTGAAGAATTGATGCCTCATCCAGCACATCTTCAAGATAATCCATATCATGGATTTCTCTCTTGATCATCCCAAGGAAAACCTCGATGATCTCCAGTGCTTCCTCTACGGTTTTTCCCGTAAGAAGATCCGTCATCATGGAAGCCGACGCCTGACTGATGGAACAGCCATGACCGGTATAAGCCAGGTCCTTGATGATTCCATCCTCGATCTTTGCCTCTACCGTAATGTCATCTCCACAGCTGGGATTATGACCTCTTTCTTTATGGGTATAGTCTTCAATTTCACGTCTGTTTTTTGTCTCTTTATTGTGTTCGAGAATGACTTCAGTATAAAGATTACCTAGATCCATATCCCATCCACCTCCTGACTTCGCTTAGATTATCCACCAGCACATCGATTTCCTCTTTCGTATTGTAGAAAGCAAAACTTGCTCTTGAGCAGGTAAAGACTTCCAGATATCGAAGCAGCGGCTGAGCACAGTGGTGACCTGCCCGAATACCGACACCATAGTTATCCAGTATACTTGAAACATCATGAGGATGAATATCCTCAACGACAAAACTGATGACTGCACCACGATCATTCATATCCTCAGGTCCTATGATTCTGATGTAAGGAAGCTCCTTCAGTCTGGATAAAGCGTAGGCGGTAAGTTCCATTTCTCTTTCATGTATATATTCGAATGTAACTTCTTCCAGATAGTCGATTGCTGCACCAAGTGATACAACGCTTTCGATGCCCTGTGTACCGGCTTCGAATTTAAACGGCAGTTCATTGAATGAGGTCTCTTCCTCATAAACATACTCGATCATATCCCCACCATAAAGGAAAGGTTCCATTTTATCAAGAATCTCCTCTTTTCCATAAAGCACACCCACACCCATAAGGCTGTACATTTTATGTCCGGAAAACACATAGAAGTCAGCATCAAGTTCTGATACATCCACAGGCATATGCGCCACAGCCTGAGCACCGTCTATAAGAACTTTTGCGCCCATCTGATGTCCTCTTTCGATGACTTTCTCTATGGGGAAGATTGACCCCAGCACATTGGACATATGGGTACAGGCTACAATTTTTGTTTTCTCATCGATTTTATGGAGCTCTCCCAGCGGAAGCCTTCCACTGGGGTCGACATACATAAATACGAGTTCCGCTTTTGTCTTTTTGGCAATCTGCTGCCAGGTGACCAGATTTGCGTGATGCTCAGCTATGGTGATGACGATTTTATCACCAGGAAGAAGATTATTCAGCGCATAACTGTAAGCAACGAGATTGATTGCTTCTGTGGCATTTTTAGTGAATATGATTTCCTTTGTGCTTTTTGCACCAATGAACTTTCTGACTTTTTCCCTTACCTGTTCAAAGGCTTCTGTGGCTCTCATGCTGAGGGTATGGGATCCCCTGTGGGGATTCCCGTTTGCCTCATGATCATATTTCAGGACAGCTTCCAGGACCTGATTCGGTCTCTGGGATGTTGCTGCACTGTCAAAATAGATGATCTTTCTGCCATTGACTTCTTCATTCAGTATCGGAAAATCTTCTCTGAAATTTCTCAAATTACTCACCTGTCAGTTCTTTTTCAACAGCCTCAAGAATAATATTCTTTATAGACTCCACTGGTATCAGATCGATGATCGGTCTGATATGGGATTCGATGATGATTTTCTTCGCTTCATTTTCGCTGAAACCTCTTGCCATGATGTAGAACAGTTTTTCCTCATCAATCTGACCGTTGGAGGCAGCATGATTTCCTATGACATCGTCTTCTCTGCACAGCAGCAGTGGTATGGCATAAGACTTCACCTTAGGGCTAAGAAGGATTGTGAATTCCTCTTCATTACCTTCGGAATGAGTTGAGCCGTTCTTGAAATCAAGGGTTCCTCTGAACGCCTTCTTGGACTTGTCCTTAAGTGCGCCCTTGAAGATCATATCGGAGTTTGTTCTCTTTCCGAAGTGATTCATATGGTGGGAAAGGTCAAGGATTCTTTCGCCGAATCCCAGATACACGTTTTTCACATGCCCTTCCGACTCGTTTCCGAGTAGATCAGTCATATAATTCACGACGGTTTCCTTACCTCCGATTTCAACGGAGATATAATTGACTCTGCCCTTTTCAAGAACTGTGGAATATCTTGATTCCAGATGTCTTGAGAGGGAATTCAGTCTCTGTATTTTTATGATGTTCAGTTCTGCATCTTCTGCCACACTGATTTTATTCAGAATATTGGAGAATGTTTCAGAGTCATCTGAGGTATAATCCATGATCAGATTCATCTTCGAGCCTTTCTCTAATACAATGATGTTCTTTTCGATGAGCGTATTGTTTTCTCTGCCCAGTAAATGGGTGATATGCAGATTCTGCTCTTCGTTTTCCTGAAGATGGATGAACAGACCGGCATTAGGTTTCTGATCAGCCATAACAAGCATGCGGTCATTGACCCCTTTGAATTCTGCTGATAAAGGCAGATCTTCATTGGTACGGTTTCTATACCCTTCACCGACTAAGCTCTTATAGGTATATTCCTTCTCTTCATTCACTTCCATGGTATTAAGAAGCAGTTCGTTTGCCTTGACCCATCTGAAGGTCAGTCTAGGCAAGACATTATATGTTTCTTTTATTGCACTCATTAATCCACCTCTATCCTATCGTTCCTTCAAGTTCCAATGTGATCAGGTTGTTCATTTCCACCGCATATTCCAGAGGAAGTTCCTTGGAGATCGGTTCTACGAAGCCCCTGACGATCATTGCTTTGGCCTCTTCTTCAGAGATACCTCTGGTCATGAGATAATATATGGCTTCTTCTGAAATTCTTCCGATTTTAGCCTCATGTCCCATATCCACATCATCGGTTTCGATATCGATAACAGGTATTGTGTCTGATCTTGATTCACTGTCAAGCATCAGTGATTCACAGGTAACCGTAGATTTTGTTCCATGTGCATTAGGCGCAACTCTTAAAAGCCCTCTGTAGATGGCCTGTCCGCCTGACTTGGAGATGGACTTTGAATTTACGGTAGAGGTTGTATTCGGTGCAGCATGCACCACTTTTGATCCTGTATCCAGAAGCTGACCCTTACCGGCAAAAGTGACACCTGTGAATTCAGCTCTCGCTCCTTCACCTCTTAGTATACTCATCGGGTAAAGCATCGAAACCTTAGAACCGAAAGATCCGGATACCCATTCAATGGTACCGTTCTTGTCCACAACAGATCTCTTGGTGTTGAGGTTATACATATTCTTGGACCAGTTTTCAATGGTTGAATATCTCAGTGTAGCACCTTCCTTGACATAGAGCTCAACAGCTCCAGCATGAAGATTGTTGACTGAATATTTAGGTGCCGAGCATCCTTCTATGAAGTGACACTTTGCATTCTTTTCAATGATGATCAGTGTGTGTTCAAACTGTCCTGCACCTGGTGCATTCAGTCTGAAATAGGACTGCAGCGGAATATCCAGTTCCACACCTTCTGGAACATACACAAATGAACCTCCTGACCAGACTGCGCCATGAAGAGCAGCAAACTTATGATCAGTATTCGGAATCAGTTTCATGAAGTATTCCTTCACGATGTCTTCGTACTCTCTCAGTGCTGTTTCGATATCTGTATAGACAACACCCTGCTTGGTCAGCTCTTCCTTTATGGAATGATACACGACCTCTGAGTCGTACTGTGCACCGACACCTGCCAGTGACTTTCTTTCCGCTTCAGGAATGCCCAGACGCTCGAATGTGTCCTTGATTTCCTCAGGCACATCGTCCCATGAGTTGTTCATGCTTGTCTTAGGTTTTACATAGGTGACGATATTTTCGATGTCAAGATCTGAAATATCCGGTGCCCATGTAGGCACATCAAGCTGGTGATAGATCTTGAGAGACTCAAGTCTGAACTTCAGCATCCATTCCGGCTCATTTTTCTTTTCTGAGATTTCTCTTACGATATCTTCCGTCAGTCCTGACTGAGATTTGTAGTCGTAGTTGAAATCATTTTTGATGTCATATACGCCTCTATCTAAATCATCTATATAAGTTTTATTTCTTTTTTCCATTCTGTCTCACCTTTCGCTTCCCTGTACTTGATATAGCCGTTCTTTTCAATTTCTCTTGCCAGGGATATATCGCCAGTTTCTACAATTTTGCCGTCCACCATAATATGCACCACATCAGGGTTCAGGTAGTCCAGAATATTGTTGTGATGAGTGATGATGAGGATCGCATTTTCTTCGCTCTTGAAATCTATAACACCCTTAGAAACGATTTTAACCGCGTCAACATCCAGCCCTGAATCTGTTTCATCAAGGATGGCAAGTTTAGGGTTCAGTATCTTCATCTGAAGGATTTCGTTCTTCTTCTTTTCTCCACCTGAATATCCCATATTGAGATATCTCTGTGCATAGGAACGGTCGATGTCCAGTTCCTTCATCTTCTCCACCAGTTCTTTCTTGAACTGAATCGCCTTCACCGGCTGACCGGTGACCTGAGCTTTAGCTGTTCTTAAAAAATTCTCTATATTTATTCCAGGAATCTCCTGAGGAGACTGGAAAGATAAGAATATTCCTTTTTTCGCTCTGATGTTTACAGCTTCATCGGTGATATCTTCATTCTCAAATACAATGCTGCCTTCTGTAACTTCGTATTTTGAACTACCCATGATCACATTGGCCAGAGTGGATTTTCCCGCTCCGTTCGGTCCCATGATGACATGTACTTCACCCTTGTTCACAACAAGATCGATACCTTTTAAGATTTCTTTTTCATTGACCTGGCTTTTAAGGCCTGTTATTCTTAATATTTCTGACATTCTAACTCTCCTTCAATTCTGAGCATTTTAATCTGATATTACCTGTTTTCCATTTTAACTGTTAATCTGATTTGAGTCAACACGATAAGGACATTTCTTTGGAATATTTTGATTGATATAAAAGTATAAAAGCCCGTAAATCAAAGATTCAGGGCTTTTATCAATTATACAATTTAATTTTTGTTTATTCTAGTACAGAGGGTGTTTTTTACACAGATCTGCTACTTTTTCACGGAGACCTGACAGATCTTCATCTCTATGAGTAATGGCATAGTCAAAATATTCAACCATCGTTCTGATATCCTCTTCTTTGAATCCTCTGGTTGTGACCGCCGCGCAGCCCATTCTCAGACCTGAAGTAATGAACGGACTTCTTGTTTCAAACGGAATGGTATTCTTGTTCGTTGTAATTCCTATGGTATCCAGAAGCTTTTCAGCATCTTTTCCTGTAATGTCCTTATTGTTCAGGTCCACCAGAATCAGGTGATTGTCTGTTCCACCGGAAACCAGTCTGTATCCTCTTTTTACAAGTTCTTCACCAAGGGTCTTTGTGTTCTTCAGCACCTGTTCCATATATGCTTTAAAATCAGGACTCATGGCTTCCTTGAAGCAGACGGCCTTAGCGGCGATGATGTGCTCCAGGGGTCCACCCTGCATGCCTGGGAATACGGATTTATCCACAGCTTTGGCATGTTCGGCTTTGCAGAGGATTGCTCCGCCTCTTGGGCCTCTTAATGTCTTATGGGTTGTTGTGGTCACAAAATCAGCAAATGGTACAGGACTTGGATGATGCCCCGTTGCAATCAGCCCTGCAATGTGCGCCATATCAACCATAAAGTATGCGCCGACTTCTTTTGCAATCTCGGAAATCTTTTCAAAATCGATCTGCCTTGGATAGGCCGATGCTCCGGCAACAATCATTTTCGGTTTTTCTTCTATGGCCATTTCTCTTAATCTGTCGTAATTTATGGTTTCAGTTTCCTTGTCCACTCCATAGGAAACGAAGTTATACAGTTTTCCTGAGAAGTTTACAGGACTTCCGTGAGTTAAATGTCCACCATGGGAAAGGTCCATTCCAAGAATCTTGTCACCTGGTTCTAGAACTGCCATGTATACTGCCATATTGGCCTGTGAACCCGAGTGAGGCTGAACATTGGCATGATCTGCATGAAAGAGTTCTTTCATTCTTTCAATGGCTAAAGTTTCCACCTTGTCAACCACATGACATCCGCCGTAGTATCTTTTATTCGGATATCCTTCTGCATATTTATTGGTCAGAGCTGTGCCCATGGCTTCCATTACTGCCTTTGAAGTGAAGTTTTCAGAAGCGATAAGTTCGATGTTATACTCCTGTCTTCTTTCTTCCTCTTCAACGAGTGCGAAAATTTCCTTATCCTGTTCTTTAAGATACTTACTGTCCATTTTTACCCCCTATTATTAAACACGTGACAATTTTCAGTTTATCTATACTTAATAATCATAGCAATCCGAAGACATTTTGTACATTGAAAACCTCATATATAAGCGAGAATTATCATCCTCACAGATAACCGCCAGTTTATGTAATGGTTTTCTCTGTTATACCCTATAATTACTAATGATTTATTTACTCCAGCAAAAGAAACTTCATTTTTTATGGCGAAAGAAATCTTCTGAATAGACATGATAACGTTACCTTAAGGTTTCAGCCTATTTCAATAAACAGCAGCTTACTTTATAATATAGTAGGATAATACTACTTGAATGGGAGAATTTTGAATGGACAACAGAAGATTAATCAAGCTCGCCACTCTGGCGGGACAGATCATCCTGGAATCAGGCGGCGAAATCTATAGAGTTGAGGATACCATTACGATGATTCTCAAGTCTTATGACATCAGAGACGCGGAAAGCTTCGTGACACCTACAGGAATAATGGTTTCTCTTACCGACAACGACGGGAACGTCATTTCTCTTATTCACAGAGTATCAAAGAGTACCGTGGATCTTGAAAAAGTATCTCTTGTGAACTCTCTCTCCAGACAGCTTATGGAGAACCCTCTGCCGCTTAATGAGCTGGAATATTCTCTGAATGAGATTTCTGCAAAGGAACCCTATTCAATAGGTTTTCAGCTGATCATGGCAGCTATGTGCGGTTTTTCTTTCACTATGCTCTTCGGAGGCAGTCTCATCGATGCCATCGTCTCCCTTGTAATCGGAATTTTTGTCAGACTGCTCCAGCTGGCAACGAGAGAGGTCAAACTGAACGGCATCTTCACGAACATCATCGGAGGTGCATTGGTCGCTGTTCTGATGACCATATTTACCCATATTATACCGTATGAAACAAATGCGGATATCATCATTATCGGCTCCATCATGCTCCTCGTACCAGGCATCGCATTTACAAATGCCATCAGGGATACCCTTATGGGAGATTACCTCTCAGGCGTTTCAAAAGGCATGGAAGCTTTCCTTATTGCTGTCGGAATCGCCATAGGTGCAGGTACCGCACTTTCTATAATGGGAGGTTTATAAGATGCTGCTGCAGATCATCATGGCTTATATAGCCTCACTCAGTTTTGCTTTTATTTTTAACCTGAACCGGAAGACTGCTCTTATGTCTGCCATCGGCGGCTCCATCGGGTGGCTTTTCTACAGTCTGGGACTACATTACTTCAACGATGTTAATACCGCCTATTTTCTTGGTGCTGTCGCCCTCTCCTATTATGGGGAAGTCATGGCCAGAAAAACAAGAACACCGGTGACCAGCTATATCACCCCAGCCCTTATTCCTCTCGTTCCAGGAAGCGGACTTTACCAGACCATGCTTCAGTCCCTTGAGGGCAATTACAACGGCGCACTTCGTGAAGGAATCACCACACTTATGGCATCAGGCGGTCTTGCCATCGGTATCCTAATGGTATTTACACTGATCAAAATTTATTATCTGATAAAAAGGAGAGTATTACGTGAAGCGAACTAAACTGGTATACGGCAACCGGAATGAAGATATCGAAGCCAAGGTTCAGGAAACCATGCGGAAATATCATATCAGACAGGAAGATGTCATAGAAATCAGATACTCTGAAAAGGACAGCACAAAAAATGCGCTGATCATATACAACAGCAGATAACAGGAGGAATCACACTTTGAACAACATCAATACGATACTATTCGATCTGGACGGCACACTGCTGTCCATCAATATGAACGACTTTGAAACCATCTACTATAAGAGTCTGTCAGAATCTTTCAAGGACCTCATCGCACCCGAAGAATTCATGAAAATCCTTTATCATTCTGTTGTGACCATGGTGAAAAACACTGAGCACAGAACAAATGAAGATGTATTTATGGAAGCGATGAAAAATCATGTTGAAGGGGATCTGGAGAAATATGAAAGGATCTTTAAGACATACTATGAATCCGGTTTCAGTGTTCTAAGGGATGCTGTGCTTGATACTAAGGAAATGCAGACCGCAACAGCAATTCTTAAAGAGAAAGGATATGAGCTTGTCATCGCCACAAATCCTCTGTTCCCGAAATCAGCTATAGATCAGAGAATTGAATGGTCAGGCATCAACCGCGACCACTTCTCCTATGTGAGCTATTTCGAAACCAATCATTACTGTAAGCCCAACATCCAGTATTATCAGGAAATTCTGGAGAATATCGGCAAAGATCCTTCAGAATGCATGATGGTGGGAAATGACGCTCTTGAAGATCTTATTGCGGGCAGACTGGGGATCAGGACCTACCTCATAACCGATCACCTTCTGAACAGAAACAACGTGGAAATCATAGCCGATCATGTAGGCACTTATCATGATTTTCTCGATTTCGCACAGAAGATGCCCACACTCAATCAATAATCATCATAAAAAAGCAAGATGCCCTTTAAACAGGCACCTTGCTCTTTTTTGGGTTTATTAATGTGTAGCTTATCTTTTGTTGACGAAACTCAGTATCCATAGCAGGATCAATGCACCTGCGATAGAAACGATGAAGCTCCAGATATTGAGACCTGTTGCTGGCCCTAGACCTAATAGACCTGCAACCCATCCACCGATAAATGCACCGATGATACCTACTATGATATTGGCTAGTAGTCCCATCTTAGCATCTTTGCCTGCGATCATGCTGGCAATCCAACCGGATAATCCACCAAGGATCAGCCATACGATAATATTGCTTACTTCTGGCATATAATATACCTCCTATAAATATTATTTGAACTTAAGGATTAGTTCTTGGGCTTATTATAACTTTTACTTCTCCGCATCGTCAACGGCTACAGCCCTTTATTCTCAACTGTTCTCACAATGTTTTAGGTATTGATTTATTTATATCAGACTATTCATATTATTTAAAGATAAGCCATACTTTCATAACAGGTCATTTACAATCTATATATATCCAGTACACGTTTAGCTAAAGTCTTTTTCTATTTTCTCTGACATTTTTGTTCTATTCGGAGTAGATTCAGAATAAAACAGACTAAAGACGAGAAAGGTCGACAAGATGAAAACCGTATAGATCAGAATAAAGGAAAGAGATAATCCGTCAGAAGATCCTATTAGGCTTCGGAACAGAACAGTCGGATTCAGAATATCCCAGCTGTTGAATCTGAGAAAGCGTCCGATGTAAATCCCTACACTGGACAGAAGTGAGATCAGAAACACATATAGGAATCTTTTTGCCCCTCTTCTTTTCGGATCAGCCATATCAAGAAACACTCTGGATGATTCCAGTGCTGCCAGAAGCGCATAAAAGGCGCCGAGACTGATGATCAGAAGTCTTGCCCATAAATATGGATCCATAGTATATCTCATTCCGCTTTGTCCCGAATAAGGCTCTACAGGTATGACCCAGATCATGGGATGATTTGTGATATGAATGAAATCCGTGATCATATAAAAGGCGTTGGGGAGAAAGAGTATCCAAAGGAGCATAAAAGCACCTCTCATCCATGATTTATCCGTTTTTTTCGCCTGAATGATCATAATGAGCGGCACCGTGGCAAGCATCACGTTCCAGATCAGCATGAGATAAAGAAAATCTCTTTCTTTCCAGAACATTAATACACTGAGACCCCCATAAACTATAATAAACATCAGTATCTTCCAGTAATTTCTCATTTTTATGTCCCCCTGACTGAATATATTGTTCTTGTTGATAGCTGTACATTTAATTATCATATCGAATATCTGAAAAACCATCCGTAAAATAAAAGCAGGTATCTCACCTGCTTTCACATTAACCTGATTATTTGTTTGTATCGATGAATTTCCAGCCGTTCTTGAAATAGTCCCATCCGGACAGTATGGTGAAGAACACCGCCACATACATGGCTACCGGCGGGAATATGGTGAAGAATGAATCAAGAAACGGTGCACTCTGGAAAAGATTCATCAGGTACTCTTCCTGAGTGGAAATCAGTTTGATCAGCATGGAGATGATTGCAACAATCTGGGTTGTGGTTTTGATTTTTCCCCATATGCTCGCAGCGATAACAACATTCTCGCTCGCTGCAATTGTTCGAAGACCTGATACCGCAAATTCTCTTGCTATGATCACTACTGCAATCCAAGCTCCGATAAGGTTGAACTCCACAAGTGCGATAAGCGCCGATGTGACCAGCAGCTTATCTGCCAGGGGATCCATAAACTTCCCAAAATTCGTAATGAGGTTGTCCCTTCTTGCGATCTTTCCGTCTAAATGGTCAGTATATGCCGCTATAATAAATACTATAGTTGCAAGGGTGACATTGTAGGGGATTTCCTTGACCGATACAAGAACCAGAAAAACCGGGACCAGAATAACTCTAAATAACGTCAGTTTATTTGGTAAATTCATAATATCCACTCCAAACACAAGTTTTCTCATTTATTTTTTGATTAGTCTCTGGATGCCTATCCAGTTTAATTTTTATATTCATATCTTCTCACATTATTCCCGTTTTAACAAGAACTACTCATTATCCAGATCATATTCATTTATGAGGACTTGTCTGGGTTTAGAGCCATCTCGTCCCGAAATCACGCCTCGTTCTTCAAGTTCATCCATGATCCTTGCTGCACGGTTATATCCTATACGCATCTTTCTCTGCAGAAAGGATGTTGAAGCCTGCTGGTTTTCTACGACCACCCTGACCGCTTCAAGATAAAGCTCATCGCCGTCCTCAGCTTCTCCTGACTCATTTCTTCCCTTTTCGATATGATTAAGGATTTCTTCATCATAGGAAAGCTGATCTTTGTTTACCTTGATTCTGGAAACAATAGCTTCCACTTCTTCTTCAGAGATGAAAGCACCCTGAATTCTTTTCGGCTTCTGTTCACCCACAGGATAGTAAAGCATATCACCTTTACCCAGAAGCTTTTCAGCCCCGCCTGAATCCAGAATGGTTCTGGAATCGATAGCGGAGGAAACAGCAAAGGAAATTCTGGATGGGATGTTCGCTTTGATTACACCTGTGATGACGTCAACAGAAGGTCTCTGTGTGGCGATGACAAGATGCATACCTGCAGCTCTTGCCATCTGAGCAAGCCTTGCGATATAATCTTCCACTTCATTTGCAGAAACCATCATAAGATCCGCAAGCTCATCAACAATGATGACAACATAGGGGAGGCTCTGCAGTTCTTTCTTCTTTTTGCAGAGATCGTTGAATCCCTCAATGTTTCTCACACCGTACTCAGCAAAGGACTGATATCGTCTCGTCATTTCATTGACTGCCCAGTTAAGTGCACCTGCAGCCTTCTTTGGGTCTGTCACGACAGGAATAAGAAGATGCGGTATGCCGTTATAGACATTCAGCTCGACGACCTTAGGATCTACCATAAGCAGCCTGACATGTTCCGGATCATATTTGTAGAGTATGGAAATGATGAGAGAATTGATGCACACACTCTTACCTGAACCGGTGGCTCCGGCTATGAGCACATGAGGCATCTTAGACAGATCGCCGATGATTGCTTCTCCTGAAATATCCTTACCAAGAGCGACTGAGATTTTGCTTGTGCTCCTCTGGAACTTCGAGTCTTCAATAACTTCTCTCAGATACACAGGTGTAGTCTCTTTGTTCGGTATCTCAATGCCAACCGCCGCTTTCCCAGGAATCGGCGCCTCTATTCTTACCCCTCTGGCTGCAAGCGCCAGTGCGATGTCATCAGACAGATTGACGATTCTTGACACCTTCACCCCTGCCTTTGGCTGCAGTTCATAACGGGTCACTGAAGGACCTTTGGACACATTGATCACTCTGGCTTCAACCCCGAATGACATGAGTGTCTCTTCAAGCTTCTTCGCATTTTCTATGATTTCATTTCGGTCTTCATTTGCAAGCATTCCTTTGATGTTCTGTTTCAGAAGAGCAATCTCCGGGAATTCATACTGCGGTTTTTCAAATTCTTCAAGACCGATCTGATTTCCTTCGATCTTGTCGTTGTCGCCAGTCACTTCTCTTCTCTTTTCCTCAGTGATCAGCGGCTTTTCAGGTTTCTTCTGAGGCTGATTTTCCTCCACTGTTTTTCCAGCTGTTTCCGGTTGAGATTCAGCCGGTTCAGGTTTAACGATTTCCGCATTTTTCCCGATGATTCGGATCTCTCTGGACAGATCATCTTCCTTCGACAGCACTCTTTCAAGTCCGTCATTCTCATCCAGATCGAGATTGACAAAGGGGGATCTGGTTTCCTTCACAGCTGGTGCTGGAATATGTGACTGAACAGGATCCTGATTTGCTTCTGTATGATTCATCATATCAAGAATCTTCAGCTTATCCTGAATCTTCTTCTCCTCCGGATCATCCTTCTTCAGTTCTTTAAGCGCCTGAGCTTCCTCTCTCTTCACCGCAATTTTAGAAGAAGCATCAAGTCTCGCCTGATTGCTCTTTCGCAGCATATCATAGATGGTTGTATTAAAAACAAGAATGATTCCAACCACATAAAGACATCCGGCAATAATGTAGGTTCCAAGAGGACCCAGAAGTCTGTAAAACGGTACTGCAATAGACAGACCCAGTATTCCTCCATGATTGATGTCGTTGATGTTCATCAGATTCTTGAGGGTCACCATAAAACCTTCTCTGTGCACGGACTCCATCCGGTTAAGAGAAAGAAGCATCGCCGTTGTGACCACCATCAGAAGGAATCCATAAGTCTTCTTGTTTGAGAAGATCCACGGTCTTCTTATGATGAGTGCTGTACCCATAAGGAGAAAAATAAAGGGAAAGATATAGGACATGGTTCCGAGTATGGCAACAAGAACCTCTTTTATGGATTCTCCAAGGATGCCTACACTTCCCGAAATCATCGAAATAAGCGAAAAAATACCCAGGCCCAGAAAGGCAAGACCAATCAGTTCCTGATAAAAATATTTTCTTTTTTCGTCTACTGTTTTAACTACCGTTTTTCCGCGTGTTCTTTTCTCCGCAGTTTTCGCTGCAGGTCTTTTAGCGGCGGAAGTAGGTTTTTTCGTTCCTGATGCTGACCCGCTTCTTTTTACAGGGGCCTTTTTATTACTGGCTGTTTCTTTCAAGAAAACTACCTCCACAATCTCTCTAGATTCGATATCATCTATATTCTATCACATTCTGCAAGTCATTTAAAATGATTCGGAAACTGGGAAGTCGTGAAAATCGTTGACAATATTTATCCTTATGCTACTATTATGTTATACGATATATCGTTACACATAATAAAGGAGGTTTTCTCATGTCCTATACAGGCGGTCCCATGACTGAAGCCATGTACTATGTCCTACTCACTCTGATGTACCCAAATCACGGTTATCAGCTCATGCAGGAGATCAGCGAGATTTCGGGGGGGAGAGTCAAGATGGGTCCAGGAACCCTGTACGGCCTTCTAAACCGCATAGAAGAGGAAGGTCTCATTGCCAAAGAAAGTGATGACGGCAGAAGGAAAACCTACAGAATCACCCTTTACGGAAAAGAGCAGCTCTACAAAGAATATGAGAGGCTGCACAAAATGATATCAGATGGAAAAATTATTGGTGAATGGAGGTCTGGCAATGATAAATAAGTTCACATACAGACCAACACTGCTTACACCGTATGACTTTGAAAAAATCGAAAAATGGCTGGAGGCCCAGTCAGAAAAAGGACTGCATCTTTCAAAGTTCGGTCAGTTTTTTATACGCTTTAAGCGTGGAGAACCTGAGACGCGAACCTACAAGATAGAATATTTTGATGAGTTATCAAATGAAGAAAGATTGAATTTCTATTCAGATTCAGGCTGGTATTATGCATCGAAACTCCAAGGCGGCACACACATTCTCTATGCGATGAAAGATGAGGATTATATCCCTCTTCATACAGACCCTATAGAAGAAAGCATCCAGCTGAAGAAAATCATCCGGATCTTTAACAGAAGAACACTATATCTCTCCCTTATCTCCCTGTTTATGATCCTTGTGAAGATTGCTTTAATTAACAGTTATGATGGTCTTGGATCATTTCTTGTGAAAAATGTGACTGGTAATGATATCTTCTGGATTCTCTACCCTCTGTTCCTGATGCTCATTCCCCTGTCTCACAAAAGAAAAGTATTAAAGAAAATCAGGGAACTTGAAACCGGATCACACCGTAAAGAGAAAGGAGACAATTGGAAACGGACACGCCTCATAAACGGATTTTTAGTCGCATTCTATTTTCTTGCAATGACTTTTTTTCTGACCTGGCCGCCCGGTGATGAGATAATTTACTTACAAGGTGGCAGATATGTGACAAATGAAGAATATTACACCAGACTCCCCCTTCTTTCATTGGCGGATCTTCGGGAACCTGCTGAAGTAGATGGATACTTCAGCTCTCGGCGCACTTTACTCGCCCATGATATTCATCAGGCCATTTCCTACTCGACTGATGAAAAAGAGGATGAGGTGCCCGAGGAAACCCTTACTTCAGAACTGTATATCTTAAAACTGACAGTGCTTGCAGGAAAACTGGCGGATGAAATGATGGAGACAGACGGCCTATCTTCGTGGAGAGAGATAGATTCAGAGATTCCCGAAAAGCTCTATATCCGAAGTGACGGAGATGGGAAGGAGCTCATTGCTTCACACGATAATCTTGTAATAAATTTATTCTACCGAGGTGCAAGAAGCCAAGAAGAAGTGATTGATTCGATTACTGAGAAATTCAGCAGTTACTACGACAATTAAGGAGGTTATATTATGGCAAAAGAAGACGACCGCTTCATCAAGACATTCAGTCAGGGAAAACTGAACGTGACTGAAATATGGGTGGACAGGGAAACTGGTGTCAACTACCTATACCGTATGTCCGGCTATTCAGGCGGCCTAACAGTAATGGTGGACCAGAATGGAAAACCAATCGTGACACCGGTATCCACTTATCCCTACTAGCACAAAACCCTATGCCTCGGCATAGGGTTTTGTCATTCTTCAATAATGTATTTAAGATAATTCATCTCAAAAAATGGGATAGCATAAGCTATCCCATAATGATTATTCTTCTGTCTTTTCAGCCTTTTCTTTCTTTTCCATATCCATGAGTGCATCTCTTCTTGAAAGGTTGATTCTACCCTGCTGGTCAATTTCAGTAACCTTAACCAGGATTTCATCGCCCACTTCAACAACATCTTCCACTTTTTCCACTCTCTTGACATCGAGCTTGGAGATATGAACAAGACCTTCCTTGTTAGGCAGGATCTCAACGAAAGCACCAAATGGCATGATCTTGATGACCTTACCAAGATAGATTTCGCCTGGCACAACTTCCTTGACGATTCCTTCGATGATGGCCATGGCTTTCTTGACCATGTCAATATCCGGACCACCAACAAACACTTTACCTGTATCGTCGATATCGATTTTAACGCCAGTCTCAGCGATGATCTTGTTGATGACCTTACCGCCTGAACCGATGACGTCTCTGATCTTGTCAGGGTTGATGTTCAGTGTATAGATCTTAGGAGCATACTGTGAAACTTCAGGTCTTGCTTCTTTCAGTGCGCCATCCATAACACCAAGGATTTCCATTCTTGCAGTCTTGGCATCCATAATGGATTTTCTGATACATGCTGGTGAAAGTCCGGCAATTTTGGTGTCTACCTGAATCGCTGTGATACCTTCTGAAGTTCCTGCAACCTTGAAGTCCATGTCGCCGAAGAAATCTTCAACGCCCTGAATATCTGTAACAACTTCTTCCATGGAAAGATCATCTGTTGTGAACAGACCCATTGCAATACCTGCAACTGATCTCTTAAGCGGAACACCCGCATCAAGAAGTGCCAGTGTGGACGCACATACAGAAGCCTGTGATGTGGAACCGTTTGAGGACAGAATCTCAGATACTACTCTGATGGTGTATGGGAATGTTTCTTCATCAGGAATGACAGGTTCAAGAGCTTTCTCAGCTAACGCGCCATGTCCGATTTCTCTTCTTCCTGGTCCTCTCATCGGTCTTGTTTCACCTACTGAGTATGATGGGAAGTTATAATGGTGAATATAACGCTTGCTCTCTTCTTCACTCACACCGTCAAGGATCTGAATGTCTCCGATTGCACCAAGTGTTGTAACCGCCATAACCTGTGTTGATCCTCTTGTGAAGATTCCTGAGCCATGTGTTCTAGGAAGGATTGCCACTTCGGCAGAAAGATCTCTGATCTGATCAAATCTTCTTCCGTCGATTCTCTTATGTTCAAGAATCGCCATGTCTCTTACAGTTTCTTTCTGAAGCATGTAGAGTGTCTCTGCGATATCGCTCTTGCCTTCGGGATATTTTTCTCCGAAAGCTTCCTGGACCTTAGTTTTCACCTCGTCCATCTTGGCGCCTCTTTCAGATTTATCCACGATATGCATAGCTTCAGCGACCATTTCTCCTGCAAATGCACGAACTTCGGTCTCAATATTCTGATCCAGTGTGTAAAGTACCGGTTCCTTCTTTTCCTTACCATAAGCTGCAGTAATCTCTTTCTGCATCTTTATGATCGGCTGACAGGCATTGAATCCGAAATCGATAGCAGAAATCATTGTCTCTTCATCAATTTCCTTGGCGCCTGCTTCAATCATCATCACTCTGTCTTCAGTAGCACATACTGTAAGTGTCAGTGAGCTGGCTTCTCTTTCCTTTGATGTAGGGTTAAGGACAAACTCTCCGTCAACATATCCGACCATAACCGCAGCAAGTGGGGTTGTGTATGGAATTGAGGAAATGAGCAGCGCGAATGTCGCTGCATTGATTGCCAGAATTTCCGGCAGATTGTCGTTTTCTACAGAAAGCACAGTACAGACAACCTGTACGTCATTTCTGAATCCCTTAGGGAATAACGGTCTTAAAGGTCTGTCGATCGCTCTTCCAGAAAGGATGGCCTTCTCGGAAGGTCTTCCTTCTCTTTTGATGAAGCCTCCTGGAATCTTACCTACTGCATACATCTTTTCTTCGTAATCCACTGCAAGCGGGAAGAAGTCTATACCGTCTCTTGGTTTTTCTGATGCATTGGCATTAACCATGACCACTGTATCTCCATAATTCATGAAGATCGCAGCATCAGAAAGCATTCCTCTTTCTCCGAACTCGATACCGAAATTTCTTCCAGCTACTTGAATTTCCTGTTTAATTTGCATTGATTCATCTCCTTTTTTTTCGCCTTCATAAGCGTTCAGAGATTTCATGAGATTCCTGTATCCGATAGATTTTTTAAAAATCAGAAGATCAACGCATTGCATCCTTTGATTTTTAAAAAATATCAGATGGTTAATCTTATGAAATCCGGGCAGCTCATGAAGCCGGTTCATAACTGATCTACTGAAACAGGCTTTTCCATGAAAAGCATTAACTCCAGTATATACTAAAAGCCTGCTTCAGAAAAGCAGGCTCAGAGTACATTTTGTAATTATCTTCTGATTCCCAGCTTAGCTATGATGTCTCTGTATCTTTCGATATCCTGAGCCATCAGGTAGTTAAGAAGTCCTCTTCTCTGACCAACCATCATAAGAAGTCCTCTTCTTGAATGGTGATCCTTTTTGTGCATCTTAAGATGTCCTGTCAAAGAGTTGATCCTCTCTGTGAGCAGTGCGATCTGCACTTCTGGTGAACCTGTGTCACCTTCATGTCTTGCGTGTTCCTGGATGATTTCCAGCTTTCTTGCCTTATCCATTTTGCTATACCTCCTGATCAATTATCCCCAATGACCATGTTAAAAGACAGCAAACCTAATAACATAGTTCATGGTTCGTTACGTATTATACCACACCATAAGCGGTTCTGCAATTATAAAAGAGTTGAAATTTCCTGATCTCTTGCGTACTGCTCATCCCTCTTAAGCTGCTCCACAAGCTCATCCAATGTGGCATATTTTTCTTCATCTCTCATATATTCCACGAAGTAAAGTTTGACTTCTTCTCCGTAGATTTCTCGATCAAAATCAAGAATAAAAGTTTCGATGCTTAAATTCTTGCCATCCACTGTCGGGTTATACCCTACAGAGGTTATGCTTTTATGGAGTTTTCCCTCGATCATGATATTCGTATAATACACTCCTGTTTTAGGAATGACATACTTTGGATCATAACTCATATTGGCAGTCGGGAAACCCAGCTTTCTTCCAAGCTTCTTTCCACCGATGATTGTACCTCTAAGCATAAAAGGTTCAAAAAGGAGTTTATTGGCTGCTCTCATTTCACCCTTCAGAATCAGGTTTCTGATCCTTGTACTGCTGATGACATCGTCATTGCTCAGTGCAGCATCCATGATAAAAAGCTTGAATCCGTATTTATCTGCCATGGCTCTAAGTGTATCCACATTTCCTTTATTCTGATATCCATACTTATAGTTGAATCCCACAACAAATCCTTTGGCATTGAAGTCATTAATCAGACTGAGAATGAACTCTTCAGCTTCTGTCTGCATGTACTCCATTGTAAATGAAACAAAAATCGTCACATCTACACCTTTTGCTTTAAGAAGATGGATTTTCTGTTTGTTGTCCATGAGCAGTTTAGGGGCAATCTCCGGCTTTGCTATAGTCAGCGGATGATTCTTGAAGGTGTATACGGCACTTTTGAGTCCGTCAGCCATTGCTTCATCTACCACTTTATTGATCAGTGTCATATGGCCTTTATGAAGGCCGTCAAAACTGCCTAAAGCGATATAAGTACCTTCACTGAAATCACCTTTGACATTTTCATCTATTATTATCATTTCAAACCTCACATAAGATTTACTTTAAGGTAAAGGAAGTCTTCGTCCCTTTCCAGTATCCCCAAAAGTTCTCCCTTATCGGAATAACCCCTATAAAGCCCTGGAACAATTTTATCGGTCAGCCGTCTGTCCTTGACCCTGACACCATTGGTGATGAGCTTGTAAAACCCGTCTGGAATGGTTACAGCATCATACTCCTTCAGAACCTGTTCCATTGTGATCAGATGCTTCTCGAAGCCATCTTTTTCAAGGACCTCAAGTGTCACTGAATCTTTGCTGTCGAAAGATCCTGTCCCTTCTCTCACGAGACTGGTCATGATGGCGCCACATCCAAGAAGACGGCCCAGATCATCGATGATGCTCCTGACATAAGTGCCTTTTGAGCAGGTCATAAGAAGTTCCCCCGTGTCATCCTGGAATCTGGTCAGCTCTATATGAAAGACTGTGATCGGCCGCTCCTCGCGGTGCACTTCCACACCTTCACGAGCAAGATCGTACAGTCTTTTACCATTTATTTTCAGTGCAGAGAACATCGGCGGACGCTGCATGGTTTCCCCGAGAAAGAGTTTAAGTTTCTCTTCCACAGCGTTTCTTTCTGGCAAAGGCAGACCTGTGCTTTCCACCTGACCGAAGGCATCCAGTGTGTCGGATATCTTGCCCAGGGAGAATCCTGCACGGTAGGTTTTATGTCCTGCCATAATGTAATCCACAAGCTTTGTCGCCTTGCCTATGCACACAGGCAGAACGCCTTCAGCTTCCGGATCAAGTGTTCCTGTATGTCCCGCCTTCTTTACTCTTGTGATTCTTCTCACAGCAGCAACTGCTGTAAAGGAGGTGATCCCTCTCTCTTTATAAAGGTTGATTACTCCGTTCAAACAGCTCTCATCCTTTCTATTTCATGAAGAACAGCGCTTTTCGCCTCTTCAAGTGAATCGGCCTTGATATTGCATCCGGCGGCTCTGATATGTCCCCCGCCCTCGAATTTCCCGCATAGAGCAGAAGCATCGATTACCGATTTGGTTCTTACGCTGACGCGGAAAAACCCTTCGGCTTCCTTGAAAAGAACTGAAACATCCGCTTCAGGTGGCTCCAGTCCGTAATTGACAATATCACCTGAATCTCTGTCCGAGATGGACAAAGTATTAAAATCAGAGGCGACAAGATTCATAGTGGACACAAATCCATCCTGATGGCTTTCCATCGTCATCAGCGCCCTGCCTAGGAGCTTGATGCGCTTGAACTCTGAAGAGCCGAACAGAATCCGCTGAATCCTGGAGAAATCAATTCCTGTTTCCAGTATCTCTGCAGTGATCCTCAGCGTTTTTGCAGTAGTTGAGGGAAAACGGAACGACCCGGTGTCTGATACGATACCGGTATAGAGGCACTCTGCCATGCTTACATCCATCTGAATCTTCAAAGCCTTTATCAGTTCAAAGACGATTTCGGCAGTTGACGCGGATTTCGTGTCCACATGATTGAGCATCCCGTACATTTCATTGGAAATATGATGGTCGATATTGATTTTGTCGATTTGCTCAAATCCGTCTCTTTCCATCGAAAGCCTATCTTTGTTTCCACAGTCTAGTGCAATGAGCAGCTCCCGGTCTTCTGTCAGAACTTGTAAAGTTCCATATTCGTCATATAGAGCCAGATATGACAGATTAAGAGGAGCAGGTTCCTTAGAAAGGATTTCCACGTCTTTTCCGATACTTCGCAGTGCAAGTGCAAGGCTCATGGTACTCCCCACGGCATCACCGTCAGGTGATGCGTGGGTGACCAGGGCCATTTTTTCTGTCTGCATGATTTTTGGGACGATATCCTCGAACTTCATAGCTAAAGATCCTTTTTTTCATTGGCTTTACGGATCAGCTCGTCTATATGCATTCCGCGATCAAGGGTGTCATCCACCACAATGATCAGTTCAGGCACATATCTCATCTGGATCCTTTTGCCGACTTCTCTTCTGATATAACCGGCTGAGCTTTTGAGTGCAGTCAGAGATTCTTCCTTCTGCTCATCAGTACCGAAGATACTTGCAAATACCTTGGCATATCTTAGATCTGAGGTAACCTCAACATCCGTTATGGTTATCATGGCAGTGATTCTCGGGTCTTTCAGGCCGTTCATGATGATGGAAGAAATCTCTTTCTTCATCTCTTCATTGATTCTGCCTGTTCTGTACTTTGCCATTTATTCCACCTCACTTTTTATGTTTTTCTCATTGGTGATTATAGTTCTTTTCTGACAATGGACTCCATGATGAAGGCTTCAATAATATCGCCTTCCTTGATTTCGTTGAACTTGTCGATGGACAGTCCGCACTCGAATCCGGCGTGAACTTCCTTGGCATCATCCTTGAATCTCTTCAGCGATGCAAGTCTGCCTTCATGGATGATGACACCGTCACGAAGCAGTCTGATTTCAGAGTTTCTTGTGATCTTTCCGCTTAAGACATAACATCCTGCTATGGTACCAAGTGCTGAAACCTTGTATGTCTGTCTGATTTCCACTCTTCCCTGAATGACTTCCTTGATGTCAGGAGCAAGCATACCGATCATGGCAGCCTTGATGTCGTCCACTGCATGATAGATGACTCTGTAAGTCTTCACATACACTTTGTCCTTTTCTGCAAGGATCTGTGCATTGTTGTCCGGTCTTACATTGAATCCGATGACAACTGCATTAGATGCCGCTGCAAGGGAGATGTCGGTTTCTGTGATGGCACCGACTCCACCATGGATGACTCTGACTTTGATTTCATCTGTTGAAAGCTTTTCAAGTGTGCCTCTTAAAGCTTCGATGGAACCCTGTACGTCAGCCTTGATGATGATTGGAAGTTCCTGAATTTTACCTTCCTTAACCTGATTGTACAGGTCTTCTAGAGAAACTCTCATGGTACTCTGCTGAAGGCTCTTTTCCTTGATCTTTCTTGCTTCAGCCATACCTCTGGCAGTCTTCTCATCCTTGACTTCATTGAATTTGTCACCAGCCTGTGGCACTTCTGAAAGACCTAGAATCTCTACAGGAATTGAAGGACCGGCACTCTTTATTTTCTTGCCCTTGTCGTCAAACATGGCTCTGATTCTTCCGTATGTGGAGCCCACAAGTATGGAATCTCCAACGTTTAGTGTACCCTTCTGTACGAGAAGTGTCGCAACTGGACCTCTTCCCTTATCAAGCTCAGATTCAATCACTGTACCTGCAGCTCTTCTATTTGAATCCGCTGTAAGCTCTTCCACTTCAGCAGTAAGAAGAACCATTTCCAGAAGATCATCTATGCCGATCTTTGCCTTGGCGGATACTGGAACGCAGATGGTGTCTCCACCCCATTCTTCAGCAACCATACCGTACTCTGTAAGCTCCTGCTTGACACGTTCGATATTTGCGCCTTCCACATCAATCTTGTTGATTGCGACGATCATCGGAACGCCTGCAGCCTTACAGTGATTGATGGCTTCAGCTGTCTGAGGCATGATTCCGTCATCGGCTGCTACAACCAGAATAACGATATCCGTAACCTGCGCGCCTCTTGCTCTCATAGCAGTAAACGCTTCATGTCCAGGTGTATCAAGGAAAGTGATTTTCTCTCCGTTGATGGTGATGGTGTAAGCTCCGATGTGCTGAGTGATTCCGCCGGCTTCGCTTTCCATAACCTTTGCTTTTCTTATGGCATCAAGAAGTGAAGTCTTACCATGATCGACGTGTCCCATTACGGTTACGATCGGAGGTCTCTTTTCAAGATTCACATCTAAAGCGTCTTCCTGGTCTTCATCGGCAATTCCTGATGAAGCATCCTTCACCTGAACGATTTCAACTTCCAGCTTTTCTGCTGCTTTCTGTGCAGTTTCGAAGTCGATTTCCTGATTGATTCCTGCCATGATGCCGCTGAAAATCAGGGCTTTAATCACTTCTGCAACAGGCTTTCCAAGCTTGTCCGCAAAATCCTTGACCGTGATGAACTCACCGATCTGAATTCCTGATGTGACTTCCTGTGCTTTTTCAGCATCTATTTTTTCCTGAGCGAGCTCTCTTTTTGACTTTTTCTTCTTCTTGGCAAGATTAACGACTTCTTCTTCTAGAATCTCTTCGTATTCATCTACAAGACTCTTCTCCGTTTTCTCTGTGCCCGGTTCTTTATCCTCGCCGCCAAGCAGCTCCTTGATCAGCGCCGCATCTTCCTCTTCAACCACACTCATGTGATTTTTAACTTCTATTCCAAATTCATCTTTTAGTATCGCTATCAACTCTTTACTGGTTATTTCCAGTTCCTTTGCAAGTTCATACACTCTGATTTTTGACAATAGGACCACCTCCGTATTTATTCTTCTTCCTTATTGCTGTCGTAAATATGCAGTAATTTCTTTGACATATTCTTGTTTGTTATTCCTACGACCGCAATTCCTTCATAACCCAATGCATATCCTAATTCATCAGGAGTGAAATCCTCGATTAAAGGCACCTTGTATTTTTCACAGTAACCTTTGAACTTATCTTTCGTGTTTTCTGAAGCATCCTTAGAAACAATCAGAAGTGATACCTTCTTTGTTTTTATGGCTTCTTCGTTTTTATTGTAACCCAGGAGCAGTTGACCGGATTTTCTGGTCAGCCCCAGGAAGGACAGCATTTTATCCAAGTTCCACCGCCTTCCGGAGATCATCGTAAATCTCCTGGCTGATACTGGTTTCCAGATTTCTGGAAAGCCTCTTTGTCTTGAATGATTTTTCAAGACACTCTACATTCCTGCAGACATATGCACCTCTGCCCGGTTTCTTCCCCACAAGGTCTATGGAAAGTTCATCATCCTTGCTCTTTACTACACGGATCAGCTCTTTTTTAGGCTTCATTTCCATGCAGCCGGTACACATTCTCAGTGGTATTTTTTTCACCTTCAAATAAAACACCTCTCTTTCCTATAGATTCAAGTTCTACTTATCTTCGTCCTCATCAGAAGGCTCCACTTCGGATTCTGTTTCAGGAAGAGTTTCCCCGACCAGAACTTCCGCTTCAACTTCGATCTCCTCATTGAGATCTGGCGCGTTCACTTCTGTGTCCGGCACTTCCGAAGCTTCCACTTCGACGCTCTTCAGTTCTTCCCTTGCAGCAAGATCAGCTTCATACTGTTTCTTGCTCTTGATGTCGATCTTCCATCCAGTAAGCTTTGCGGCAAGTCGGACATTCTGCCCTTCTTTACCGATGGCAAGTGACAGCTGGTTGTCATCAACGATGACCTTGCAGGAATTCCCGTCTTCAATGATGATGACATCAAGTACCTTTGCAGGACTCAGCGCATTTGCAATAAACTCTTTCGGATCCTTGGACCATCTGATGATATCGATCTTCTCATTACGGAGTTCGTTGACGATATTCTGGACTCTTGTTCCTCTTGGTCCCACACAAGCTCCCATCGGTTCAACTTCAGGGTCATTGGAATGAACTGCAATCTTGGTTCTTGATCCGGCTTCTCTTGAAATGGCTTTGATTTCCACAATTCCATCGTAGATTTCCGGAACTTCCTTCTCGAAAAGTCGTTTCACGAGACCTGGATGAGTTCTGGAAACAGAAATCATAGGCCCCTTCGGATTCTGCTTGACTTCAACAATATAAAGCAGTATTTTATCGTTGAATTCATAGTTTTCTCCAGGGATCTGTTCGGATGGGGTAAGTACAGTTTCTGTCTTCCCTAAATCGATATAGATGTTTCCCTTGTCTTTTCTTTGAACTGTGCCAGTGATCACATCAAATTCTTTCTCATGATACTGATTGTACAGGATGCTTCTTTCCGCTTCCTTGATTCGCTGTGTCACAATCTGCTTCGCAGACTGAGCAGCAACACGGGCAAAATTTGCCGGTGTGACTTCATTTTCCACAAAGTCAAGAAGTTCGTATTTGGGATGAATCGCTTTCGCTTCTTCCAGTGTGATCTCATCCTGGTCATCCTGAACCTCTTCAACGACCTGTCTTAAAGAGAACACCTTTATTTCTCCGGTTTCGCGATCGATATTGACTCTAACATTCTGTGAGCCGCTGCTGACATAATTTTTCTTGTAAGCTGCAATCATTGCATCTTCAAGTGTTTCAAACAGCATCTCCTCACTGATCCCCTTCTCTTCTGCTATGGCTTTGAGTGCGAGAATAACTTCATCTTTCTTTTTAACAGTTGCCTTTGCCATTTTATCCTCCTTGTACTTGTTATAAATCTACTTCGATGTTGACAGATCTCAAATTTTCAAAACTGACTTCAAGTTCTTCCTTGTCTTTCAGGATGATTAATCCCTGGTCTGTGACTTCCTTCAGGATGCCCACAAATTTCTTGGCACCTGATACAGGTTTCTTTGTCCTGACCATAACTTTTTCGCCAAGAGCTTTTTCCATATGTGCTTTGGTGAAGAGGGTTCTAAATATTCCTGGGGAGGAAACCTCCAGATTATAATCTTCTGCAATGGGGTCTTTTTCATCAAGTATATCGCTCATTCTCCTTGAAACTTTTTCACAGTCCTCAAGAGCAATCCCTTTTTCGTGATCGATATAGAATCTCAGGATATTCATCCCGTCTTCATGGACATATTCCATGTGATACAGTTCATAGCCCAGTGCTTCAACTTCTTCTGTGAACAGTCCTTCCAGGTTTTTCAGTTTCTCCATAATCTCACCTCTTATCTTATTTCTTGACTCGCTTCCCTATGTCCATCTTTCAGGTAGTTCAGGGTATTGAAAAGCGCAACCGGAAAAAAGTTGCGCCACAAAACGAAAGAGCGGGTTGTGCCCACTCTCAAAGTTCAAAGTTATTCTTCTGTTAAATAGTATCATATAAAAGGAGAAATTTCAACCCCTTCTATAAATTGAAGAATGACAGCTGATTCGTATCATTCATACCTTCCAGTGCTCCACAGTTATCGAGAGTTTCAATTACAGTCTTCGATATTCTACACCTGAGCCTCAAATCTTCCTTGGAGATGAATTCACGGATTCTCGCTTCTTCATAGATGCTGTTCGCAGCATTTACGCCGACACCCACAAGGCAGCTTAGAGGAGGCCTGATGGCACCGTCTTCGATCAGAAACTTCTTTCCGTGTGACAGATAAAGATCCACCGGTTTGAAGCTCAGTCCTCTCTTGTACATCTCAAAGACGATTTCAAGAATGGTGATCATGTTCTTTTCCTTCGTGGAAGCATTGTTTCCCAGTTCATAATACTCATCAAGTTTCTTTCTTACTGCAAGTTCACCCTGCAGGATAAGCTCGCCGTCAAAATCGGATGCTCTCGTAGAGAAGTAGGCGGCATAGTAGGCCAGAGGATGGTAGACCTTGAAGTATGCGATACGCATGGCCATCATGACGTACGCGACGGCATGTCCCTTAGGGAACATATACTTGATTTTCTTGCAGGATTCGATATACCACTCAGGCACATCATTCTCCCTCATCACCACTTCATCATCTTCCTTCAGGCCCTTACCTTTTCTCACACTCTCCATGATGGTGAACGCTTTCTTCGCCTCGAGACCTTTATAGATCAGGTAAACCATAATGTCATCTCTTGTACTGATACATTCACTTAGCGTAGTAAATCCTTCTTTGATATAATACTGAGCGTTGTTCAGCCAGACATCTGTTCCATGGGATAACCCGGAAATACGGACAAGATCTGCAAATGTTGAGGGCTTGGTATCAAGAAGCATTCCTCGAACAAATTTCGTTCCGAATTCCGGAAGACCAAGCGCACCAACGGGTATGCCCAGCTCTTCCGCCGTTACACCAAGTGCTCGGGTTGATGTGAAGAGCGATAGGACCTTCTCATCATTCAGAGGAAGCGCTTTCGGATCGATACCCGTAAGATCCTGAAGCATTCTCAGCATGGTCGGATCATCATGCCCCAGGATATCCAGCTTAAGCAGTCTGCCGGAAATGGAATGATAGTCAAAATGAGTTGTTGTAATGTCTGATTCCTGATCATCCGCCGGTCTCTGGACAGGTGTGAAATTATGCACATCATTATCCCTAGGCACGACCATGATCCCTCCGGGGTGCTGCCCGGTTGTTCTTTTAACACCGACCATTCCCTGAGATAGTCTTTCGATTTCAGCAGAAGGCAGATTCATCTCCTTCTCTTCCAGATATTTCTTCACATAGGCATAAGCGGTTTTCTCTGCAACTGTACCGATGGTGCCCGCTTTGAATACATAGCCCTGACCAAACAGTTCCTCTGTATATTTATGAACTACAGCCTGATACTCTCCCGAGAAGTTAAGGTCGATATCCGGTTCCTTGTCTCCCTCAAAACCGAGGAAGGTTTCAAACGGAATATCATGTCCGTCACGGATATATGGAGTACCGCAGGAAGGACAGTCCTTAAGAGGAAGATCTGCACCGCTGCTTATGCTGCCGTCAAGGAAAAATTCATTGTGCCGACAGTTCGGACAACGATAGTGAGGAGGCAGACCATTAACCTCAGTGATTCCAGTGAATGTGGCCACAAGTGAGGACCCGACAGATCCTCTTGAACCGACAAGATAACCGTCAGAGAGCGACTTTGCAACCAGTTTGTGTGCAATGAGGTATAGAACGGCATAACCGTTGCTGATGATGGAATTGAGCTCCTTGGCCACACGTTTTTCAACCACCTCCGGGAGTACATCTCCATAGAGCCTGTGGGCTTCGTTCATGGTCATCTCTCTGATTTCCTCATCAGCACCTTCAATTTTAGGTGGGAAAGTGCCATTGGGGATCGGCAGGAATTCTTCTATGGAATCCGCAATCTTATGAGTGTTCTCTATAACGATCTCTCTTGCCTTTTCATCTCCCAGATAGGCGAATGCATTCAGCATCTCGTCTGTGGTTCTGTAGTAAAGATCCAGTTCACCGTTCTGATTGCTGTAGCCCTGAGACGCCAGCAGAATCTTTCTGTACAGTTTGTCTTCCTTATTGAGATAATGCACATCGCCTGTTGCCACAACGAGTTTGCCCTGGGATCGGCCAAGAGAAATGATCCTGCGGTTAAGATCTCTTAATCCTTCCAGATCTTTTATCCTTCCGTCCTTAAGAAGGTCAAGGTTGTTTTCGATAGGCTGAACTTCAAGATAGTCATAGTAGGAAGCCATCTTTTCAATTTCTGCTTCGGTTCGCCCTTCCATGATGTACCTCACCAGTTCCGAATTGATGCATGCTGAGCCGAGAAGAAGACCTTCTCTGCTCTTTTCCAGTACACTTTTACGAATTCTCGGTTTCTGATGGAAAGTGTCCAGATGGGAGGAAGTGACCATTTCATAAAGATTTTTAAGTCCCACAAGATTCTTTACAAGAATCGTCGTATGGAACATGGGCAGTCTCTTATAATCCATCTCCTCACGACTCCTTTCATTGAGCTCCCTGAAAGAGGTGATGCCCATTTCCTTCATCTTCTCCAGTGATTTGCTAAGGATTCTGTGGGTCGTTTTCGCATCGTCCACCGCCCTATGATGTGAGCCCATATCGATGCCCAGATGCCTTGCGATGACATCAAGCCTGTGCCGCTTGAGTTCCTTATAGAGGAATCTCGACATAGGAACGGTATCAAGTATCGGATTATCGATGGTGAGGCTTAGATCGGCAAGATTTTTGCGGATGAAGCCCACATCAAAATATGCGTTATGGGCAACGAGGGTTGCACCTTTGATAAACTCATAAAATTCCAGAATGACTTTTTCAATTCCTGGTGCATCCTTGACCATGGCATCGGTAATTCCGGTGAGCTCTGTGATTTTCATGGAAATCGGCCGATGGGGATTGATAAAGGCGGAGAACTCATCAATGACTTCTCCGTTTCTCACCTTGACTCCTCCGATTTCTATGATTCTGTCATTGACAGAGGAGAAACCGGTGGTTTCGATATCGAAGATGACCATATCCTCAAGAGATTCGTCGATGTTCTCTATGATGTTCATTTCATCATTCACAACATATGCTTCCATTCCGTAGATGGCTTTAACCCCTGTTTCTCTCGCCTGATCCATAGCTTCAGGGAAGGCCTGTACAACACCGTGATCGGTGATTGCTACAGCCTTGTGTCCAAAATCCTTTGCCTGTCTGAAAATACGTTTGGCTGATGCCAGGGCATCCATGCTGCTCATACTCGTGTGCATATGGAGCTCGATACGCTTCTCTTTGGCTCTGTCTGTACGTTTTATCTTCTCCATGCGATTGATGTCTTTAGCGATCATAGTCAGTTCTTTGGAATACATATCATAGGTGACATTACCCTTGAACCGGAAAACCTGACCTGTCTTTATGGGCAGTTCCTCATCTTCCTTCATGAAGACTTTGACCGAAATGGAACTTGTATTGTCTGTAACATATAGAAGAAATAGATTCTTTCCGGTCTTCAGTTTACGGATATCCATCTTGAACACTTCCCCGTCAAGAACACATAGACCCGAGTTGTCATCCAGATCCTTTATTCTGACACTGGTTTCCCTTATGGGCTTACCAAGAAGAATATTATCATCTTTCTGCTTCTTGCCTGATTTTGTCTGTTCGGGAAGTGAAGCTTTAATCGGTTTTCCCACCGGAGCTGAACTTCCTGGAAGATCACCCTTGATTCCCGCCTCTTTCCTCATAACATTGAGTTCATGCCTGACGTCGATTTCCTGTCTTTCAGGCGTAAGACTTTCATCCAGTCTGATGTCTATATGCAGCACTTTCTCATAACAGCTCTTCAGAACACTGTCCATATGCCTAAGAGCATCTTTGGTTCTGAAGTTTCGGATGAGCGTACTACTGTAGTGTCTGATGATGAGTTTGTCTTCTTCAAGGCTGATTGCCGCATCCTTCAGAAAGTTGTACTTTAAAGGTTCTGTCAGAAAAATGCCCATGAGAACATCCTGGATGTTTTCACGATGAAAATCACCCAGGATATCAATTATTGAAGTCTCACAGCTCTGCCCTGTTATTCTGCAGAGAAACTCCCCTATAGGTTCCTTTACCTTGGCATCAAGAAGACGGCTTGTCTTGAGATACACTCTGAACAGGTTGTGTTTTTTGACAAATTCCACTTTTAAAACGTTGCTTATATCAAATTGCTTCAGCGAGGATTCTTTGTCCATAAGCTCCTGTATTCCCAAAAAGTCCTCCCCCTTTCTACGATGTTCATTCTGATCTACATTTTTTCGATTTCTTCAAGAAGTGCACGAACCAGTTCATCTTCTTTTACTTTTTTGATGATGAGTCCTTTCTTGAAAATAAGACCGACCCCGTTTCCACCTGCAATACCGATATCGGCTTCTCTGGCTTCGCCCGGTCCGTTAACGACACAGCCCATTACAGCGACTTTAATATGCTTCTTGCTGTCTTTCAAGGCTTCCTCCACCTCATTTGCGATACCGATGAGATCGATCTGAGTTCTGCCGCATGTGGGACAGGAAACAAACTCGATGCCTTCTTTGAGATGACCGGTGGCTTTAAGGATCTCTCTTCCGGCTTTGATTTCTTCAATGCTGTCTCCTGTAAGTGAGACCCTTATGGTATCTCCGATCCCTTCTGAAAGAAGTCCGCCGATACCGATTGAACTTTTAATGGTTCCTCTCCAGATGGTTCCGGCTTCAGTTACGCCCAGATGAAGCGGATAGTCTACAGCTTCTGAAAGAAGCCTGTAACTGTTCATCATGGTCAGCACATCTGAGGATTTGATGGAAATGATGATGTCACGGAAGTTGTTGTCTTCTAGGAGCTCCACATTCCTCATGGCGCTTTCCACAAGACCCTCAGGGGTGACTTTTCCGTATTTCTCCAGAATATCTTTTTCCAGAGAGCCTGAATTGACCCCGATTCTTATGGGGATTCCCTTTTCCTTACAGGCATCTGAAAGAATCCTTACCTTGTCTTTTCCCCCAATATTTCCAGGGTTTATTCTGAGCTTGGAAACTCCGTTTTCTATACTCTTCAAAGCCAGTCTGTAATCAAAATGAATATCGGCAACAACAGGAATAGGCAGCTGTCTTGTGATTTCCTTAAGCGCTTCCGCAGCCTCCATGTCAGGAACTGCAAAACGTATGATATCACAGCCAGCCACCATAAGTGCCCTTGTCTGATTAAGTGTCGCTTCCACATCTCTTGTATCTGTATTGGTCATGGACTGGACCGAGATTCTGCTGTCTCCGCCGATATAGATATCCTTGACTCTGATCTTTCGTGTCTCTCTTCTAGTCATGAACTAAAATCCTCCTGGTAAAAAGATATCCTTGAAAGTGATCAGGAGCATGAAGCTCATGAGAATCACGAATCCTATGGTATTCCATATTCCTACAAACTTGTCTGGAAGCTTTCTCCTTGTGATCAGCTCAACAAGAAGGATGAGTAGCCATCCACCATCCAGAGCAGGAAATGGTATGAGATTCAGCACCGCAAGATTGATGCTGAGGAATGCAGCAAACGAAGCCAGTCCCCATAAGGAAACACTTGCAACTTCTGATGAGATCTTGAAAATGGTCACCGGTCCTCCGAAATCATTGAGACTAGCTCTGCCTGTAAACAGGATTTTCAGCGAGAAGAGTGTCTGCGTGATCAGAGATCTTGCCTGATCGAAACTTTCTCCCATGGATTCAAAGAATCCCGGATTTTCAACCGATTGGGGTACGATGCCCACAAGAGCTCTTCCTTCAGATTCCATTGGGGTCATGGTCTTTATTACAGTGCCTTCTGATGTTTTCATCTCCAGAGTGACTTCATTCAACCCATTATATGCGATATAGGTCGATACATCCTGGAATGTATAGGCACGTTCTCCATTGACCCTGATGATTTTGTCTCCTGGCATGATTCCGGCTGCCTGTGCCGGTGAATCAGGAATCACTTCCGAAATCACATTGCTGCTGTATCCGGTAAAAAGTATGACCGCAAAAAGCACAAGAAGCGCCATGATGATGTTCATAATCGGTCCTGCTGCAATGATTGTCATCTTTCTTAATGGACTCTTGGAGAAGAATGAACCCTCTCCTGCCTCATCAGCAGTTTCTCCATACATTTTTACAGAGCCGCCAATGGGCAGCGCTTTAAGTGAGTATAGCGTATTCTTGCCCTGTTTCTGCCAGATTCTTGGACCCATCCCAACGGAGAACTCTTCAACTGTAACTCCGTTGGCTCTGGCCATGATGAAATGTCCGAATTCATGTCCCAGGACAAGCAGACCAAAAGCGAATATTGATAATAATAGATACATTTCTACACCTCTTTAAACTTTCTTCTAACGTAATCTCTGACTTGAATATCTGTTTCCAGCACTTTATCCAAAGTGATTTCTCCCAGATTCCTGAACTGATCCATTGTTTCCTCAACAACTTCAGAAATCCGATAATATCTGATTCTGTCATGGAGAAACAGTTCTACCGCTTCCTCATTTGCGCTGTTCATGACAGCAGTCTGGAGTCCCCCTCGTCTGCCTGCTGTATAGGCCAGATCAAGGAGTCTGAATGTATCGGTATCCGGTTTCTGGAAAGAGAGATTACCGATTTTCAGAAGATCAAGCTCATTCGCCACGGCTAAAGCACGATGAGGATAATTCAGTGCATACTGAATCGGCAGTCTCATATCAGGTGCACCCAGCTGTGCGATGATGCTGTTGTCCCTGTACTGCACCATGGAATGGATAATACTTTCAGGATGTACATAGACTTCAATATTATCATACCCTACATCAAAGAGCCATCTGGCTTCTATGACTTCAAGCCCCTTATTCATCATTGTGGATGAATCAACTGTTATTTTCGCGCCCATGACCCAATTTGGGTGTTTCAAAGCCATTTCTTTTGTTACGGTCTTCAGATATGCCTTATCTCTCCCTCTGAAAGGTCCACCGGATGCTGTGAGGATAATCTTTTCGACCTCTTCATGCCTTGATCCCTGGAGACTCTGAAATATAGCTGAATGCTCCGAATCGACAGGCAGTATGCTGACATGATATTTATCCGCGAGCGCCATAACGATTTCCCCGGCCGCTACCAGTGTTTCCTTGTTTGCCAGAGCAATGTTTTTACCTGCTTTAATCGCCTCTACTGTCGGCTTGAGACCTACCATACCCACAAGAGAAGTTACAACGGTATCCACCTCATGGAGGGTTGCGATATGAATCAGTCCTTCTATGCCGAAGCTTACCTCACCCTGAAATTCAAGCTCATTCAAAAGCTCTTTTGCTTCCTCATAATGCTTTTCACTGGTGATTGCAACTGCTGTAGGATGAAATTCCATAATGATCTCTTTTAGCTTACTCATGTTGGAGTGGACCGATACCCCGATCAGTGATAATCCGCTGTCTTTGCGGATTACATCTAAAGTCTGTGTCCCAATAGAGCCCGAAGCTCCAATAATCGATATCTTCTTCAATGGGCTTTCCCCTTTCCGGTTAGTTATACTTCTTTCCTATTATACAGAAGAATTATTAAGAAAATCATAGTTTTGACTAACATTCTTATGAATTACAAAGAATCATTACATGATAGTGAGTTCATTCGGGCTTAATGCTTTGTTCATACACATCCAAATAAATTCAGTTTAAGTATGATCAACCACATATCTTACAATTTTCATGATCTTTATATCAGAATCTTTATGTAACCTATTTTAGTGCCACGATAGTTTAAGAATCATCAGACTGATCAGGATATCCGGATTATTTTCACAGTCTAAAATTACATTCTAAAATAAATAAAGGTTTGAAGCTGCTTGCTCCAAACCTATAAATACTGTCCGCTCTATACGTCTCTAATTATTTCTTTTCAGCAATAGTGTAAGAATATAGTTATTCAATGATCTGTTTTCCTTCTCAGCTTCCTTTAATAACTCTTCTTTCAGGTCCACTGGTAAAGTAAATAGTATTTTGGTTTTAGGTTCCTTCTTCATAACGCACCCTCCTCTTTGAGTTATATGATAAAACTACTGTTGTATATAATATATACCCGCACCTCAAATAATACAATATATATTATTTAAACTTCCTATGAACATCATAAACTTTTTTCTATTAAAATGAATAAGAGCCATTCCATGGGAATGACTCTTATTTATCACCGTATCTTATTTAATTTAACTATGATTCCATGGTTCTATTATGCGAGGACGTATGTTGTATAGACATAAATCAGGAGAGAAACAAAAAGTATCGAATCAAACCTGTCCAATATCCCGCCGTGTCCCGGAATGATCTTTGGATAGTCCTTCTCATTTGCATAACGCTTCAAGGATGATGCTGCCAGATCTCCTATCTGTCCGAACATTGCGCCGAAGAAACCCATGATGAGAAAATGCCAGACTGCAGCCCCTGTAGTCTCTGTGACGAACAGTCCAAGAACGAACGCACCTATAGCACCACCAGCAAGTCCGCCGATAGCCCCTTCAACAGTTTTCTTCGGACTGACCCGTTCATTGAGTTTATGTCTGCCAAATCGTCTGCCGCTGTAATATGCAAGTGTATCGCATACCCAGGAGATGATGAATACGGCATAGACAAAATTCTGTCCGTTTTCTTTCTGAGACAGGAGAATGAGGAAACTGAACAGTACTCCCGTATAAATGAATCCTGAAATGGTAATTCCCACATCCACAATGGTTGTCTTTTCATGAAAAATCATATAAACAAAGCCCATTGTCAGAGAAAGTGCAAGGACTACACCCAGATGCTCAAGAGGATTCTCCATGAACAGAATAATGGCATAATAGGCCACCCAGGTCAGATAGCCGAGAATACTCAGCGGTTGATGACCTTTTTTCTCCATCACATGGAAGAACTCATACAATGCTCTTACGGATAAAAGCAGTACGGTGATTTTCAGAAACCAGCCACCGATAAAAATCATAAACAGCAGAGGAAGAAGAAACAGTGCACCGATGTATCTATTATTCACTCTTCACTCCCCCAAACCGTCTGTCTCTTTTCTGAAAATCTGAAATAGCCATCCTAAGATGTTCTTCAGTGAAGTCGGGCCAGTTGATGTGATTAAACCAGAGCTCACTGTAAGCCCCCTGATAAAGGAGGAAGTTTGATAACCTCAGCTCACCGCTGGGTCTGATGATCAGTTCAGGATCAGGCTGTCCTTTTGTATAGAGAAAGTCCTTGAAGGATTCTTCGGTGATTTCATCTTCCGAAATCCTGCCCGATTTTACTGCCTGAATCACCTCTTTGACTCCCTGAACAATTTCCTCTCTTCCGCCATAATTCAGCGCAAGATTCATCTGAACACCTTTATTGTTCTTTGTTTTTTCCTTGGCGTCAAGAAGCGCTGCCTGCGCGATCTCCGGCAGTCGTGAAATGTTACCTACAAAGCTGATCACTACATCATTTCTGTTCAGTTCTTCCATTTCACCTTTAAGGTATTCCACCAGAAGGGTCATGAGTGCATTGACTTCGTCTTTGGGTCTTTTCCAGTTTTCCGTGGAAAAGGCGTAGAGGGTCAGGTACCTGACCCCCAGCCGATTACATTCCTTTAGAATTCTTCTGATGGTTTCCACTCCAGCTTTATGGCCCATGGTTCTAGGCAGATTTCTCGCCTTTGCCCATCTGCCATTTCCATCCATAATAATGCCGATATGACGGGGCATCCTGTCCATATCCAGCTGTACATCATTATGTTCGATGGATTTAGGCTTTTTGAAAATATTAAACATGTTATACCTTCCTTCGAAATGGAAACTAGACTGTCATAATCTCCTTCTCTTTCGCCAGGAGAATAATATCCACTTTCTTTATGTAGTCATCCACTTTCTTCTGGACGTCTTCTTCGCCCTTCTTGATCTCGTCTTCTGAAACTTCTTTCTTCATTCCCTTGATCTTTTCGATGGTGTCTCTTCTTATGGATCTTATGGCGATTTTAGCCTCTTCACCTTTTTTGTGTACGACTTTGACAAGATTTTTTCTTGTCTCTTCTGTAAGTTCCGGAATGATCAGTCTGATGACAGATCCGTCATTGTTCGGATTGAGATTGAGATCAGACATATTGATGGCCTTCTCAATAGCTTTCAGAGCGGATTTCTCCCAAGGAGTGATCATAAGGATTCTTGGCTCAGGTGTGGATACATTTCCCACCTGACTGATCGGAACCATACTTCCGTAATACTCGACTTCAATTCTGTCCAGCATGGTTGGATTGGCGCGACCCGCTTTAAGTGTGGCCAGTTCAGCATCAAGATTGTGAATGGTCTTACCCATTTTTTCTTCCAGGTTTTTCATTAAATCTTTAAACATTGTCTATCCTCCCGTGATTGATTAATTATTACAATTATATCGTTTCAGAGTCAATAATGGTACCATTAGATTCTCCTGAGATGGCTTTTACGATATTTCCTTCGCCATCAAGTCCGAATACAATGATCGGAATATCATTATCTTTGCAAAGTGTTATGGCTGTTATATCCATCACTTTAAGATCCTGTTCTATGATTTCCTTATAGGAAAGCCTGTCGTACTTCTTAGCTTCAGGGTAGATGTTGGGGTCCATATCATAGACACCATCCACTTTCTTGGCCAACAGGATGCATTCAGCATCTATTTCAGCTGCTCTTAGTGCTGCGGCTGTATCTGTTGTGAAATAGGGATTACCGGAGCCTGCGGCAAATATGACCACTCTTCCTTTTTCCAGATGCCTTATTGCTCTTCTTCTGATGAAGGGCTCAGCAATCTCTCTCATTTCAATAGCTGACTGTACTCTTGTTTCGATTCCGAGGTCTTCAAGCGAATTCTGCAGAGCAAGTGCATTGATACACGTGGCCAGCATACCCATATTGTCTGCTGTCACTCTGTCCATACCGCTGCCTTCTCTGCCTCTCCAAATATTGCCCGCTCCAATGACTGCACCAACTTCCACTCCCATATCCACCAGATCTTTGATTTCTTCGGCAATTCTCTTAGCAACGCTGAAATCAATTCCAAAACCGGTCTTTCCTGCTAGGGACTCACCAGACAGTTTAAGCATGACTCTTTTGTATTTAGGTTCACTCATATTAACCTCCATAAGTGCATTATGATTCTATTCTAGCAATTATTTCAAAAAAAGAGAACACAAAGGTGTTCTCTTTTAAATTCTTTCGAATCCATGTTTCAAGTTTTACTTGTTCAGACCCATCTGAGCGGCAACTTCTGCAGCGAAATCGACTTCTTCCTTTTCGATTCCTTCACCCTTTTCAAATCTTACAAACTTAACCAGTTCAATCTTTCCATGTTTCTTGGACTCTTCATTGACGAATGCCTGAATTGAAAGATCAGGATTCTTGACGAACATCTGGTTAACCAGACAGACTTCTTTGTAGAATTTGTTGATTCTTCCTTCAACCATCTTGTCAACGATCTTTTCTGGCTTTCCTTCATTCAGCGCCTGTACTCTGTAGATTTCCTTTTCTCTTTCAATCGTATCTGCATCAACAGATGTATTGTCAAGGAACTGTGGGTTAAGGGCAGCTACATGCATAGCTACATCTCTTGCTACAGTTGCTACAGCATCATTAGCCTCTTCTGATCTGACCTGAACGAGAACACCGATCTTACCACCCATGTGGTTGTATGCTGAAACCAGTCCGTCTGCAGCATCGATTTTCTCGAATCTTCTCAGATTCATGTTTTCTCCAAGCTTTGCAATAAGGTTAGTTACAGCTTCCTGTACAGTTATTCCTTCGTATGGCAGTGCCTTAACTTCCTCGATGTCCTGTGGAGTTGTTTCAGCTACCACTTTGGCGATTCCGTTAGCAAGATTTATGAAATCTGTGTTTGCAGATACGAAATCAGTCTCGCAGTTCAGTTCGATAATGGAAGCCTTCTTCATATCTTCTGAGACATAAGTAGCGATTACACCTTCAGATGCAACTCTACCGGATTTCTTAGCAGCAGATGCCAGTCCCTTTTCTCTCAGAATGTCAATTGCCTTTTCTATATCGCCTTCAGCTTGGGTCAATGCTTTTTTACAGTCCATCATACCTGCGCCGGTCTTATCTCTTAATTCTTTAACAGCTTGTGCACTTATCACAATAAATTCCTCCTAATTGTTATTTAAGTATTTAACTTACTCTATAAGAAAAGGTAAATGGAAAACCACCTACCTTTTACTTTTTTACTCAGCTAATTCTTCGCCCTGTCTTGCTTCTAAGATAGCATCTCCAAGTCTTGCTGTGATTAGCTTTACCGCTCTTATAGCATCATCATTTCCAGGGATGATGTAATCAATTTCGTCTGGATCGCAGTTTGTATCTACGATAGCAACGATAGGAATATTCAGCGCCTTTGCTTCAGCAATGGCTATTCTCTCTTTTCTTGGGTCAACGATGAAGATCGCACCGATGTTGTTCACATCAAGGTTCTTGATTCCACCAAGGTTCTTTTCAAGCTTTTCAAGCTCGTTCATTAGGGAAGCTACTTCCTTCTTAGGTAGAACATCAAATGTTCCATCTTCCTGCATGACACGGATTTCTTCCATTCTTGCTATTCTCTTCTTGATTGTACCGAAGTTTGTAAGCATTCCGCCTAGCCATCTGTTGTTTACGAAGTGCATGTTTGCTCTAAGCGCTTCTTCCTGAATCGCCTCCTGAGCCTGCTTCTTTGTTCCAACAAACAGAACGTCCTTACCTTCTGCTGATACTTCTCTGATGAAGTTATAAGCTACATCTACGAGCTTCACAGTCTTCTGCAGGTCTATGATATAGATCCCGTTTCTCTCTGTGAATATGTATGGAGCCATCTTAGGGTTCCATCTTCTGGTCTGATGACCAAAGTGAACACCAGCTTCTAGAAGCTGTTTCATTGAAATTACTGCCATTTTTTCTACCTCCTGGTTTTTAACCTTCCATCTACGTCATCTCCCAGAGAAACCTCTTCGGCACCCTCTCTGAAATCAGCAGATGTGATTATTTTTATCCTTGAGTAGTATATCATAGTTACTTCCACTAAGCAACAAAAACCGGTCCTAAAACCGATTTTTGCAGATTTTCAATATTCATCTCTATTACTTTTTGATATCCAGCTTTTCCAGAAGTTTATCATTCAGAATGGTAATTCTTGTCCCCTTCATGCCTAGTGATCTGGATTTGATTACGCCTGCACTCTCAAGTTTTCTCAGAGCATTGACGATTACCGATCTTGTGATGCCCACCTTGTCTGCGATTCTGGATGCAACAAGAAGTCCTTCATCGCCATCAAGTTCCTTGAAAATATGATTTACAGCTTCTTTTTCGCTATAGGACAGTGTATGGATGGCAAGATCAACCACATCATTCTTTCTCTGGTTTTCTTCGCTCTCCAGCTGCTTGGATCTTAAGATCTCAAGACCTACGATTGTTGCGGAATACTCGGCAAGAACGATATCTTCATCACTGAATTCATCTGAAAGCGTAACAAGAATCAATGTTCCCAGTCTTTCACGATTGCCGTTGATTGGAACGATGGTCGTCTTTTTGTTTTTGCCTTCATATTCATTTTCGATATTCAGTACATAACGTTCATCTGACTTCAGGTTTGTCAGCGTTTCCCCGATTTTAAGTAGAACATCATTATATTCATCTTTGAATCTCATATCATCGAGAATATACGAATATTCATCTTTAACCGTAAACTGACGGGTAAACCTGTGGCCCAGAATCTTTCCTCTTCTACTGACAACATATACATCTGAGTTTAATTCATCGCTGAGAATTTCGCAGATATCATCAAAAACGACTGGTTCTGTTCCAGATTTCTGAAGTATTTTATTGAGCTTTCTGGTTTTATTAAGTAATGACATTGTACATCCCCCTATTTATTTATCTATTAATATTGTGAATATTTAGAATTATTATTTATCCTTTACAGATAATATCATAAAAATAAAGATTATTCAATAATATTACACAATTCACTCACTTTAAAGTATCTTTATTTTTAGACATGTTTCTTCCTGAATCCCTCAGATCAATAGTCTGAACTTAACTTTTTTACAAATTCATCCGAATTCAGGCTAACTGCAGATTTCAGCGTTCGTATTGAGGTTCAGTCCATATTATGAAACTGACACGGAATTCTATACTTGATTCTGTTGAGAATGTGTACAAAATATGAATCGCACCATTAAGAATTATATCTTCATTTTATGCACAAAGCAAACAATTAATTCGAAATTTTAGAATTCACAGAATTTCTTTAAAGGGTTTTGCCAAAGAAAAGAGCGTCAGACCTATATTGCGCTGACGCTCCTATGTTTTATTCCTGCTCTTCAGTTTCTTTCTTTTCTATGATTTTATGTCTACAGCTTTCATTGGAACATTCAAGATAACTGCCGTCCTTTTTGGAATACTTCTTGTACATCAGGCTCTCGCATACTGGACAAGGAGTCTTCACCGGCTCATACCAGCTTACATAGTTGCAGTCAGGGTATCTTGAACATCCGAAGAATTTTTTTCCCTTTCTGGATTTTCTTGCAAGTACGTCACCTTCATGACAGGTAGGACATTTCACGTCCAGTCTTTCCACAATGGCCTTGGTATTCTTGCATTCCGGGTAACCCGAACAGGCGAGGAATTTACCGAACCTTCCATTTTTGATGACAAAATGACTTCCGCACTTTTCGCATATCTCATCGGTGACCTCATCCTCTATGGTCACCTTTGACACTTTACTCTCAGCGAAGTCGATGTCCTTCTTCAATGGATTGTAGAAACTTCCTACAACTTCTTTCCAGGTTTCCGTACCTTCTTCGATAAGATCCAGTCGGGATTCCATTTCAGCCGTAAATTCCACGTCTACGATATCTTTGAAATATTCGCTCATGATATCATTGACGATTTTACCGAGATCCGTAGGAACAAGACTTCTTTTGTCTCTTTCCACATATAAACGGTTAAGCAATGTGGATATTGTCGGCGCATAGGTTGAAGGTCTTCCGATTCCAAGCTCTTCCAGAGTCTTGACAAAGCTTGCCTCTGTAAATCTTGGAGGCGGCTGTGTGAAGTGCTGATTCAGATTGATGTCCTTGCTCTTCAGCTTCTCGTTCTCTTCAAGATCAGGAATGGAAGTGTTTTCCTCTTCATCCTCAACTTTATAGTCATAAAGTTTCATGAATCCGTCAAATGCGACAGATGAACCGCTGGCTCTGAATTTGTAGTCACCGTTCAGCACTTCAAGGCTGATGGTATCCAGTTTACACGAAGCCATCTGGCTGGCTACGAATCTCTCCCAGATGAGCTTGTAGAGCTTGTATTCTTCGGACTTCACACTGGCTTTGACCATTTCAGGTGTCAGATTCACATCACTTGGTCTTATGGCTTCATGAGCATCCTGAGCATTTTTCTTACCTTTATACACTCTGGGTGTACTTGGATAATATGCTTTTCCGTAGGTTTCTTCAATGTAGGTTTTTGCCGAAGCCTGAGCTTCCGATGAGATTCTCGTGGAATCGGTTCTCATGTAAGTGATGAGACCTATCGAACCGTAACCCTTGATGTCCATACCTTCGTACAGTTTCTGAGCAATACTCATGGTTCTTCTTGTCTGATAATTCATCCTTCTTGAAGCTTCCTGCTGTAGGGTGGAGGTGATAAAAGGTGCAAGAGGATTTTTCGTCTTTGTTCCCTTCTTGATGGAAGAAACAGTGAACTCTCCTTTTTCCAGGTCTTTTCTGATTTTAAGTGCTTCTTTTTCTGATTCAATTTCCACTTTTTTGTTCTTGTACTGGGTGAGCTTTGTTTTGATGATTTTCTTGTCTTTGATCAGATCAGCCTCTATGCTCCAGTACTCCTTAGAAACAAAGGCTTCAATTTCCTTTTCGCGATCACAGAGTATTTTAAGCGCTACCGACTGAACACGCCCCGCACTCAGGCCCCATTTCACGTTACGCCAGAGAATCGGACTGATTTCATATCCGACCAGTCTGTCCACAACTCTTCTTGCCTGCTGCGCATCAAAGACTTTAAGATTGATGGGTCTCGCGTTCTTGATCGATCTTCTGACGGCATCTTTGGTGATCTCATTGAACTCAATTCTGATGTTGTCTTCGGGATCGAGTTTCAGTACACTGGCCAGATGGAAGCTTATGGCTTCTCCTTCTCTGTCAGGGTCAGTCGCGAGATACACTTTGTCGGCTTTTTTTGCAGCTTTGCGCAGCTTGGCAAGCAGATCACCTTTTCCCCTGATGGTGATATACTTAGGTTCAAAGTCTTCTTCCACATTCACGCCCAGCTGACTTTTGGGCAGGTCTCTTATATGTCCCATGGATGCTTCCACTACATAACCTGATCCCAGATATTTTTTAATGGTCTTGGCTTTTGCCGGTGACTCGACGATAACTAATTTCTGACTCATATACTCTCCTCTTATTGACGATTTCATTAAAATCAATTGCTTCTTATACTACTTCAATTTATAGTAGAACATTTCTTAATAATATATCATACTATTTCAACAATATTGTATTTATTCACCTTGGTGATAAATCCCTGAATTAATTCCATATTCTATACTATGATTTTTAAAATGTCAAAAGAATCTTAGTATCCAATTCGTTTACACCTGACAGGATTTCACCTAGAACAAGGTTTCACAGCAGAAACTACGGCAGAATATTAGCCTTTATTTAAATGAAACTCGGCAGCTTGTCGATTAGCTAACCTGTATTTATGTGAAATATTCTCCGGTGCCTTCCCCCAAAATATCCGACAATGACTTTATCCAGTCAAGCTCGACATTCTCCAGTCCGAAAATTTTCTCCAGTGCACTGAAATCAGGATTGAGCTCCATTAGCCCCAGATCTCTGATTCGGTAATCTAGAATATTCATCTCTTCAGAGAGAAAATCACTGATCAGATTTTCTTTTGCATATAGTATTTTAGCGCCAAGCTCGATCAGCTGATTACTCCCTCTTCCAGCAGAGGAATAGATACTGTGCGGAACCGCATGTATGATCCGGTTAATTTCCTCACCGAAGGAAGCTGTATGAAGCGAACCGCTTTTTTCTGCAGCTTCAGTGACGATGATCTGGTCTGAGAGTCCGGCAATGATCCGATTCCTCATCGGAAATGTCCATTTTTTCGGACCAAATCCACGAGGATACTCTGTAATCAAAAGCCCACTCTGCCTGATTTCCTCAAAAAGAGCACCATTCTCTTCAGGATAGACCACATCCAGCCCGGCGCCCAGTACACACACCGTTTTGCCGCTCTCCTTAAGTACTGCCCTGTGGGCAGCTGAATCCACTCCCCGTGCCCCTCCGCTGATGACGACCAGTCCGATTCTCGCCAGAGCGGATGCGATTTCAAAAGTCGCTCTTCTACCGTAGTCACTGCATCTTCTGGATCCAACAATTCCCGCTGAAGGTCTGTCAAGCAGCAGCAGATCTCCATCATAGAAAAGAATCAGAGGCGGTCCCTGCAGGTCATAAAGTCTCTCCGGATAATTCTCGTCTCCTATCACCACGTAGTTTCTGTTTGAGCGAATCAGCCTTCTGATTCTTTCTTTCTCCTCCACAGAGTATGATCCACCTGAATCCTCCATTCTTCTTACGCATTTCCGGTAGTCTGCAGAGTGCAGAGCTGCCATAAGCCTTAACTCCCGATCGATCTGTCTATAACTTTCCTTGTCCATAAATAAAACCTCCATGGAATAATGAACCTGGAATTTCTTCCTGGAATCATTATTCCATGGAGGTTAAATGTTAAACAGTATACTTACCGTTTTCCCATGCATTTCTCCTGATCTATGAAATTTCGTATAAAACTCATTCGGTGTACAGGAGTCGCACCATTTCTTTTCAGCGCTTCGATATGATCCTGACTTGCATAACCGGAGTTATGGTCGAAACCGTACTCAGGATAATAAACACTGAGATTTTCCATCAGTCTGTCCCTATGAACCTTGGCGATAATAGAAGCGCAGGCTATGGACGCACTAAGTGTGTCTCCTTTGATCAGCGAAATATTCTCTCCCGCATAGTTCTTAACCTTATATCCGTCAGAGAGTACAAGTTCAGGCTTAACATCAAGACTTCTTATGGAACCTCTGAAAACCTCATGGTTGCAGTAGGAGATTCCAAGTCTGTCGATATCCAGATTGCTCATCTCGTAGATGGCATAGGAAAGCGCCTTTTCTCTAATCAGAAGATCGAGCTCCTCCCGTCTTTTCTTCGACAGTTTTTTGGAGTCGTTGATGCCAAGGATGAGATTCAAAAGAGTGGAATCCGGCTTTAGAATCACGGCCGCGCCTACAATGGGTCCCGCAAGCGGTCCTCTGCCCACTTCATCAACACCGCAGACCAGTTTCCCGAAGGAGAGGTCATGGTCATACAGCACTTTCACTCTGTTTACTTCTTTTTCTCTTTTCAGATATTCACATTCCAGATAGTCTGCCAGCGAATTGACCGATTTACGCCTGTCCATACGGAGAAGCTTAAGACAGTTCTCTCTGTCTTCCTCGATGGATGCCATATTGTCTCTGATATAGGTTCTGATTTCTGTGACACTTTTATCCAGAATGTGGCTAATCATGGTTCGCCTCCGGCCATTCAAGAGAAATCTTTCCAAGCTTTGCGCTTCTGAACTCATCAAGAATCATGACAGCTACACGCTTATAGTCGATTTCTCCTCCTTTAAAGATACAACCTCTTTTATGGGCAATATTGTCCATATTCTCCAGAGGATCCTCAGAAAGGCTCTCCAGATTATATCTGTCCATGAGCCTGTCTTTATAATTAATGGAAAGTCGACCGATCAGCTTAAGTGCAAGGGTTTCAATATCCATAATTTCATCCTTTATGGCTCCTGTAAACGCAAGATTAAGCGAGGTCTCTTCTTCAAATTTCGGCCATAGTATTCCTGGGGTATCCAGAAGCTCTATCCCATCCTTTGTCTTGATCCACTGCTTGTTCTTTGTGACACCCGGACGGTTCCCTACTTTTGCGATTGAGTTTTTGGCCATTCTGTTGATGAATGAACTCTTACCGACATTTGGTATTCCGACAACCATTGCACGAATGGTGTAGCTTACGATACCTCTTTCCCTGTTTCTTGCCAGCTTGTCTTTGAGCAGCTCGTTCAGCGTCGGTTTGATTGCATTGAGACCCTTCCCTGTCAGAGAATTGACTTCAAGAACCAGGGTATTTTCATTCTCCAGAACCTTTTTCCAGTTTCTGGTGACTCTGTCTTCAGCCATATCCGCTTTATTGAGTAGGATGATTCTAGGTTTATTGCCCAGTATTTTTTCGATTTCAGGGTTCTTGGAGGATGCCACGATTCTTGCATCTCTGATTTCGATGACAGCATCCACTAGCTTCAGATTATCTGTAATTTCTCTTCTGGTCTTGACCATATGACCCGGAAACCAGTTGATTTTCATATCCATATTAACACTTCCTTTTAGGCTCTTCCTTTTTCTTCATTATAAATGGATCCAGTATCTTGCTACGATTTCTTCACCATATACTATTTCATTTTCGAGGATTCCACCATTTTTTATGATTGTTTTTTCTGAGGGGATGTTATTTTTACTGCAGGTGACGAGTACTTTCTGATAGTTCATTTCCTTGACAATCAGAAGAGCTTTCTTCAGCATGATGTCTGCCAGACCTCTGCCCCGTTCACTAGGTCTTATTCCGTAGCCGATATGCCCACCTACACTCATGAGGTAATCATTCAGCTCATGCCTTAGGGCGAAGGCACCAAGTATTCTATTCTCTCTTAGGAGAAGCCACAGGCTTGCGGTGACCATCCCATCGGGTGCGTCGTGTTCAAGCTGTCTGGACTCTTTCAGCCAGTCTTCAAAAGACATTCCCCTTAGATCTGCGGCATAGGGTACCATCTTTTCCATATGCTCTTCCCATTCCTGATTGAATTGAAGGAATTCATCTTCCATGGATTCGTCAGGTTTTAAAAGTATCAGCTCTTCCATCTTGCATACATCCCTTTGTATCTTTCTTCTTTCTATTATACCGTAAGGAAGAGAATTTCAGCATTAAATTCGTTTTCGATCATGAAAAGCCAGCTCCGGCAATAAAACAAAAAAGAGACCGAAGCCTCTTTTTTATCCATATTATCTAGCGTTCTTAACCTTTGCAGCCTTACCGACTCTGTCTCTTAAGTAGAATAGTTTAGCTCTTCTTACTCTACCCTTTCTGACAACTTCAAGCTTGTCTACGGATGGTGAATTTACCGGGAAAGTTCTCTCTACTCCAACACCATATGCAAGTCTTCTCACTGTGAAAGTCTCTCTGACTCCACCGTTCTGAACCTTGATTACGGCACCTTCAAATACCTGGATTCTTTCCTTGTCGCCTTCTTTGATTCTAACGTGTACCTTTACGGTATCTCCTACGTTAAATTCTGGTAGTGCAGACTCTCTCAGCTGCTCAGCTTCAATAGCTCTGATTAATTCGTTCATTGTGTATTCCCTCCTAAAGATAAATTGACGTTCATACAGAAGTTGAACTTCCCAGTGGACCGCCCGTACTAACACAAACTATATTCTATCATAATGTTTATTCCCATTACAAGTAGGATTTAATCATTTTTCTCTTCTTTGGAAAACTTTTTCAGGATTTTCCGATCATCCTTGGATAAGGTATGTTTATTGTAAAGATCAGGTCTTCTTACCATAGTCGTCGTAAGCATCATATATCTTCTCCATTGTCTGATGTTTTCATGATGACCGGAGAGAAGGACATCCGGTACACGCTTCCCTTCATACTCGTCAGGTCTCGTATACTGAGGATATTCCAGAAGATTTTCCGAAAAACTCTCTTCAACGGAGCTGTCGTCAGTTCCAAGAACGCCTTCCTTAAGTCTTAATATGCTGTCGATGATGGGTATTGCAGCCATTTCGCCACCCGTGAGGATAAAATCGCCAAGTGAGATTTCCAAATCGATCTCATCGTAGATTCTTTCATCGATTCCTTCATAGTGCCCGCAGAGAAAGATGATCTGATCCTCTCCGGACAACTGACGGGCGATCTCCTGATTGAATGTCTTTCCTTTTGGGCCAAGGAAAATCACAGGGCCTCTGTTCACTTCCTTCAGTGCTCTGATGGCATCAGAAACAGGCTGGACAGTCATTACAAGACCACTGCCTCCGCCATAAGGATAATCATCCACTTTTCTGTGTCTGTCTTTGGAATAATCTCTTATATTTACAGCATTGATCTCGAACAGTCCTTTTTCCTTGCCTCTGCCGATGATGCTCTCGTTGAAAAGATCGAACATTCCGGGAAACAGCGTGAGTATATCAATCCTCATCCATCCACTCCCTGACGGGCTTAATGACAATCCTTCCCTTTTCGATATCCACATCAAGCACTACATCTCTGATTACAGGGATAAGCAGCTCCTTAGGATTTTTGATCCAGTATACATCATTTGCTCCGGTCTGGATCACTTCCGAAATCTGGCCGAGCTCTTTGCCTTCTTCATCAAAAACTGTACAGTCCTTCAGATCTTCAATGAAATAGGCATCCTCTTCCAGTTTTACAGCTTCTTCTCTTGGTACTTCCATCGTCTTCTTACGGAATCTCTCGGCATCTTCAACCGACTCGCAGCCCTCAAGTTTCATGATGGCTCGATCGTTTCCAACGGTGACATAGACTACCTGAACTTCCTTACCGTCTATGAATACCCTCTTCAGCCTTTTGAACCTTGCAATATCATCCGTTAACGGGAAAACTTTGACCTCTCCCTTGATGCCATGGGGTTTTGTGATTTCTCCTATGGTTAGAAATTTCTTCATATATACCTCTTTATTTTACCTTACTTCATCCAAATACTCGAAAAGCCCACTTATTTCTAAGCAGGCTAAAGGAAAAACAGCGATTAAACTATTTCTACATGTACTTTCTTGTTTTCCTTCATGGAAGCGGCTTTGACAACAGTTCTGATGGCTTTAGCAATCTTACCCTGTTTGCCTATGACTTTCCCCATATCCTCTGCATGAACACTGAGTTCGAGAGTAATGGATCCATCATTGTCTACTTCCTTCACGGAAACTTCTTCGGGGTGATCTACTAATTCCTTAGCGATGAACTCAACTAATGCTTTCATATCATTCCCTCCGATTACTTCTTGATTCCAGCCTTGTCAAATAGTCTAGCAACAACCTCTGTAGGCTGTGCTCCCTTGTTTAACCATTCTGTAGCCTTTTCAGCGTCTATCTTGACTTCCTTTGGAATGCTTACTGGATTATAGTAACCAATCTCCTCGATAAACTTACCGTCTCTTGGGCTCTTTGAATCTGCAACAACCAGTCTGTAGAAAGGTGCCTTCTTGGATCCCATTCTTGTTAATCTAATTTTTACTGCCATTTATCTTTCACCTCCTGAATTCTTGTTAAAAGGGCATTTTTCCAAATAAACCTTTTTTTGAACCTTTTTGCATATTTCCCATCTGTTTCATCATCTTCTTCATGTTTTCGAAGCCTTTGATGACTTTATTGACATCCTGAATCGTAACACCTGCACCTTTTGCAATTCTTTTCTTGCGGGATGCATTTTCAAGGTATTTGGGATTCTTTCTTTCCTTTTTCGTCATGGACTGGATGATACTTTTCGTTTTCACCATTTCCTTTTCGCTGTCGTCAAGATTGATTCCTTTCATTTCCTTGCTGTTCATTCCAGGCATCATTTCCATAATTTTATTCAGTGGTCCAAGTTTCTGCATCTGTTCAAATGCTTTCAGATAGTCTTCATAATTGAATTCTTTGCTGAGCATTTTCGAACCCAGTTCCCTGGCCTCTTTTTCATCTATGGAGGACTGTGCCTGCTCGATAAGAGACAGTACATCGCCCATACCCAGAATTCGGCTTGCCATTCTTTCAGGATGGAATACTTCAAGATCGCTCATCTTTTCGCCCACACCGGAGAACTTGATCGGCTTGCCGGTCACTTCCCTTATGGAAAGCGCTGCACCACCTCTAGTATCACCATCGAGCTTTGTGAGGATCACTCCTGTAACGTCCAGTGACTGATTGAAAGTCTCTGCAACATTTACAGCATCCTGTCCGGTCATGGCATCTACGACGAGCAGAGTCTCCCTGGGTTTAACAGCGGACTTGATGCTCTTCAGTTCATCCATAAGTGTTTCGTCGATATGAAGTCTACCTGCGGTATCAATGATGACCACATCGCAGCCTTCTTTACGGGCGAATTCCATGGATGCTTTGGCAATGTCCACAGGGCTTACTTTGTCGCCCATGGCAAATACCGGAATGTCAATCTGTTTTCCAACGATCTGCAGCTGTTTGATGGCTGCAGGTCTGTATATGTCTGCTGCTACAAGAAGCGGCTTTCTGTTCCTCTTTCGAAGATGCAAGGCAAGTTTTCCTGCCATGGTCGTTTTACCGGCACCCTGAAGTCCTACCAGCATAAATGCAGTGATTGATGAATCAAAGCTGAGCTTTGCTTCACTGCCACCCATCAGTGCTGTGAGTTCTTCGTTGACGATCTTGACCACCTGCTGTCCAGGTGTGAGGCTATCAAGGACCTCACTGCCATTAGCCTTTTCACTGACTTTCCTGACAAAGTTTTTGACCACTTTGAAATTAACGTCAGCTTCCAGAAGGGCTAGCCGTACTTCTCTCATGGCTTCTTTGATGTCATTTTCTGTCAGCTTTCCTTTTCCACGAAGCTTCTTGAAAGCTTCCTGGAGTCTTTCCGCTAAACTGTCGAAGGCCATGTAATCCCTCCTTATAACTCCTCCAGGAGTTTTTCGATTTCACTACAGTAACAATTCTTCTCTATTAAAAGTGCTTTAATTCTCTCTCTGATCTCTTCTTCCCTGATGGAAGTCTTCAGAAGACTAAGCTTATCTTCATAATCATTGAGCGTCTTATAGCATCTTTTGATCAGGTCATGAATGGCTTGTCTGCTGGTATTCTGATTCTCAGCTATTTCTGACAGCGAGTAGTCCATATTATAGTATTGATCTAAAATATTTCTCTGCTTTTCTGTCAGAAGCTTCCCATAAAAATCCATCAACAAGGATATTTCAATTCTGTTCTCCATAACCTCACCTACCACATGCATTAGTTTACCCAAAAATAAAAGGGCTGTCAAGTACTTTTACCTGACAGCCCGAATTATTTTTTACATGAACTTCCACATCATCGTTTTAGATGAATGCGTCTGCAAAAGCCTTCGGATCAAAGTCTTCCAGATCATCGATTCCTTCACCGACTCCGATATATACCACCGGTATTTTAAGGGTTTCTTTGATGGAAAGCACCACTCCGCCCTTTGCAGTACCGTCCAGCTTCGTCAGGATAATGCCGTCAAGCTTTGCCACCTTCTGAAACTCCTGAGCCTGTATCACCGCATTCTGTCCGCTTGTACCATCAAGAACCAGAAGAGAATAGATATTGGCATCACTGAATTCTCTGTCGATGACTCTTCTGATCTTCTCCAGCTCGTTCATGAGATTTTTCTTGTTGTGCAGTCTGCCTGCGGTATCAACAAGAAGAACTTCCCCGTTTCTGGCTTTGAAGGCTTCCAGAGCATCAAAGACCACTGCTGCCGGGTCAGATCCTTCCTGATGTTTTACAATATCCACTTCTGCTCTTTTTGCCCATACATCCAACTGGTCGATGGCGGCTGCTCTGAAAGTATCTGCAGCCGCAAGAATCACTTTTCTGCCTTCTTTCCTGAATTTATAGGCAAGTTTTCCGATGGATGTGGTCTTCCCCACACCATTTACCCCTATGATCAGAATAATCGTCGGTTTTTCAACTTTGAAGTTCTTATCAACATCTTCCATGAACTCCGAAATGACTTCTTTCAGCGCCACAGACACTTTTTCCACTTCGGTTATTTTCTGCATCCTGATTTTATGCCTGAGCCGTTCGATGAGAATCATGGATGTTTCATATCCGATATCAGAGGATATAAGCACCTCTTCAAGCTCATCAAACAGATCATCATCAATGGTCATGGCAAGTCCCAGAACCTCGTTCATCTTGCCTGTAAAATTGTCTCTGGTTTTCGCCAGTCCGCTTTTTAGTTTTTCAAAAAAATTAGCCATTTTCTCTCCTTGCCACAGACAGATCCATGGAGACGATCTTGGAGATTCCCTTCTCTTCCATAGTCACGCCATAGAGCGCATCCGCAGCTTCCATGGTTCCTTTTCTGTGCGTTATCAATATAAACTGTGTATCACGTGCAAATTCCGTCAGAAACTCTGCAAACCGGTAGACATTGGCATCATCAAGAGCCGCTTCAATCTCATCGAGGATACAGAACGGTGTAGGTTTCATTCTGAGGATCGCAAAAGTCAGTGCAATGGCAGAGAGAACTTTTTCTCCACCACTCATGAGTGTGATGTTCTGCAGCTTCTTTCCCGGGGGCTGAACACTGATTTCAATCGGCGCTTCCAGAATATCCCCTTCTCCAAGTATCAGTCTTGCGGTTCCACCCTGAAACAGTCTTCTGAAGGTATCATTGAAGTTTTCGTTCATCACTTTGAAGTTTTCCGTAAACAGCGTTCTCATTCTGAGCGTCATATCCAGAATAAGCTCCTTAAGTTCAAGCTTAGCTTTTTCCAGGTCATCTCTCTGAACAGATAGGAATTCACTGTGTTCGGATACTTCTTTAAATTCCTCAATAGCCGCTACATTGACCACACCAAGTGATGTGATCATTCTCCTCAGTTCATTGAGCCTTTTTCGGAATGCATCTTTATCAGGAATCGGAATCCGTTCTTCTTTCGCCTCAGCCAAAGTGAGGTTCAGCTCGTCATTGATCTTATTGAGAAGAACCGTCTTCTCTTTTTCCAGTTTTTCAGCAGCATCCTTCACTTTATACAGTTCCTTGTCCAGCACATAGAACTCTTCATCCAGTGTTCTTACGGTATTGACCTGCTCTTTAAGTGAAGCCTTGTCTTTGACTTCGTCCATGGACATGAGATCGAGCTCTTTTTCCATTGTGCTTAGACCATCTTTAAGCATCAGAACAGTTTCTTTCATTTCTTCGATTTTAGCCTGTGACTCATTTATCTCACCGGAAAGTATTTCTCTTTCCTGCTCAAGTTCAGAAATGGAGAGCACCAGCCCGGAAAGACTTGCTTTTGTTCTCTCCATGGACTGTTTCTTTGCATCATGGGCTTCCAGAAGTCTTCCTTCCTTTACAGATTCATCCATGATAAACGCAGTAAGCTGATCGAACTCCTGATATTCTCTTGTCCTCCTGTCCTTGATTCCTTTGAGGTAATCCTTGTTCTTTTCCTTCTGATCGATGAGCTCGCTGATTTTATGCTCCATGTCTTCAATCATTTTATCCAGGGATTCCAGCTCAGTCCGTCTTGAAGAGAGATCGCGCTCAGTATCAAGAATGATCTTTTGAAGTCTATCCATATCTTTCTGAAAACCCTGCTGTCTCTCAGAGAGCTTGGCAAGTTCCATATTGAGTGTATTGATGAGATAGGAGCTTTCTCTTTCTTCCCTGGTTTTTTCCTGAAGTTCCTTTTCGATTTCCTGTTTTTTCCGGACTTCATGAAGTCTCTTTTCTCTTAATACTGCTGAATTCTTATCCAGATCATCAAGATCTTTCTTACGGGAGAAAATACCGGATGACTTTTTGTACAGGCTTCCTCCTGTAAGGGAACCGCCGGAATTGATGATGTCACCTTCCAGTGTAACGATTCTCATGGTATAGCCCATTTCTTTCGCACTGATCAGCGCTTCATCCATATTTTTCGCAACAAAAATACGGCCAAGAAGATTCGCTGCGATACCTTCATACTTCTGTTCAAAATTCACCAGATCAAGGAGATTGCCAAGAAGATTCCCTCTCTTCAGCATGGGATCCTTAGCCTTGTAGCCTTTGATGACATTCATCGGATAGAACGTTGCCCGCCCATAAGATTTCGCCCTCAGAAGATCAATCAGTTCTTTCGCATCTTTGTCTGTAGGGGTAATGATGTTGTTCACCTGTGACCCTAAGGCAACTTCCAGAGCAAGTTCAAATCCTTTCTGTGGTTTGATCACTTCGCCAACAAGATGGACCTTTTCATTCAGTTTATGTCTGGCTTCTTTGAGATGTGTCATCAGGGATTTGACTGACCTTGTGTATCCTTCATAATGCTCCTCCAGATTTCGAAGAAGCTTCATCTGAGACTCCTGACCCCTAAGCTCATAATCAATATCCTTGATGGCGGAATCGACCACACTGAGCCGATTAAGCACCTCTTTACTGTTCTCTTTTCTCATGGTCAGAGACCGGTCTTCATCACTGATTTTATCTTTCAGCGCTTTAATCTCCTCTTCTGTCGCAGTCTTCGCCATCTCGTTCATGGACAGCGAAGCCTTGTAGCTGCTCACCATGGACTCGGTATTATCGATTCTGCCCTTTAACGTATCTCTGTCGCTGTAGCTTGATTTGGACTGTTCTCGGATATTCCTTATTTTCTGCTCAGTGTCCTCTTCTTCGTCTCGAAGGCCTTTTTGAGCATTTTCACTCAGTTTCAGACTTTCCTGAAGTTCTTCCTGCCTTCTTCTCTTTTCTTCAAGAAACTCAGTCACTTCAGAGATTCTATCGGTCCCTTTAAGAATTTCTTCTGCGAGTGCACTTAAATTCTGCTCTTCTTCAATATGCCTTGCTGTTGTGAGCTCCAGAGATTTTTCATTTTTCAGAAGACTCTTCTTTCTCTCTTCGATGAGCTGATAGAGCATTCGGATTTCGGTTAAAGCAGCTTCACTCTGCTCTCTCTTCACATAGAAGGCTTCTTTCAGCTCAGTTTCTTTCCGCTTCTTCTCTTCCATCGAAAGTTCGAGTTCATCTCTTGATGCCGTTGCTTCTGCTCTTCTTCTTTCCACCTCATGATAGTTTTCACTTACCCGATTCAGCTTTTCATCAAGTGAAAGTTTTTCATTCTCGAATTCTTCCAGATCGGAAAGGATGAGAGAAATCAGAATTTCTCTTTGCTCCTTGCTCAGTACAAGAAACTTTTCCGCCTTCTCTTTTTCTCTTTTCAGCGGTCCTATTCTTTCTTCATAGGTTTTCAGAATATCATTTACGCGAAGAAGGTTCTGTTCAGTATTATTCAGTTTCTTTTCGGATTCTTCCTTTCTGGACTTATATTTCACGATTCCGGCAGCTTCCTCAAGGAGCGCACGTCGATCATCCATTTTACCGCTTAATATGGCTTCAATCTTACCTTGTCCGATGAGCGAATAACCTTCTTTACCGATACCGGTGTCCATAAACAGCTCCTGGATGTCTCTCAGACGGCAGGAGGTGTTGTTGATGAGGTATTCACTCTCACCTGAACGAAACAGCTTTCTTGTGACACTGACATCCGTATAGGGAACAGGCAGTTTCTTCTCACTGTTGTCAAGAAGCAAGGTAACTTCAGCATAGCCAAGAGGCTTTCTGAAATCAGTACCGGAAAAAATGACATCTTCCATCTTACCGCCACGCAGTGACTTTACCTTCTGCTCACCCAGTACCCATCTTACCGCATCGGAAATATTTGATTTACCTGAACCGTTCGGTCCTACAACACCAGTAATTCCATTATTGAAATTCAGGAGCGTTCTGTCGGCAAAGGATTTAAACCCTCTGATTTCTATGGATTTTAGATACATTACAAAACACCCCTCTCGTCACATGGATAAACTTCCATAATTCCCGGAATCCTCTGGGGAACCACTTCTACATCTATCTCTTTAATTTCGCTCACTGGCCTGAAATACCTTTTTCCACCGGCATAAAGCTTGGATAGATCCTGAGCACCGATCCTCACTTTCACTTTATCCGACTTTAGTTTCCTGATCCGTTCAGAAAGCAGAAATGCTTCCGCCAGTTCCCTGAAGGCAGGATGAAACGGTCCTGCTACGACGTCATTATTCTCGCTGATTTCTTCAGTAGGCTGAAGTCCAACTCGGATGACCTGAATTCCTTCTTCCTGATAACGCTTCATCATCAGTCCTGCAATTTCAACCGCTTCATCAAGACTGTATGGAACATAGCTTCCGTTTCTGAAGTCCCCTTCCATTTCCGTATCTTTAATGACAAGAGCAGGATAGATTCTTGCTAGGTCGGGTTTCATCATGATGCTCTCTTCCAGAGACATCATATCTTTCTCCTTCGAATCACCAGGCAATCCGATCATCAGCTGATGACACAGAACCATTCCGAAACTTTTAATCAGTTTCGATGCCATTTCAACTGCACCTTTCTGATAACCTCTTTTAGCAAGACGAAGCACCTCATCATCCATGGACTGAACACCAAGTTCAACCACATCGACGTTATAGCTTTTCAGGTGATTCATGATGGGCAGAGTAATGTAGTCGGGTCTTGTAGAAAGCCTGATTTTATCAATCAGGCCCTTTTCCTTGGCCGATTTTGCCGCACCAAGAAGTTCCTTCTGCTTGATCAGACTGATTGCAGTAAATGTCCCTCCGAAAAAAGAAACCTCGACAGCAGTATGTTTCCTGTCTATGGTTTCAAGATACTTCTCTATGGTTTCCTGGACAGACTTCCCGGTAATCTTTTCATAATCCTCGCGAAGCTGACCCGTTATTTTCGCCTGATTGCAGAATATGCAGTCATGGGGACAGCCTACATGGGGAATGAATATGGGTATGATGATGTGTCTAGTCATGGGTTTCCTCAACTCTCACATATTTTTCCAGCGCATCCTTTGCCGCGAGCTGCTCGGATTCTTTTTTGGAGAACCCTTCACCTTTACCCATGGTGATGTCGTCTATAACCACCTTGGAATAAAATTTACGTCGGTGAGGCGGTCCTTCATACTTGATCAGCTCGTACTTGATTTCAATTTCACCATTTTCCTGAAGGATCTCCTGAAGACTGGTCTTGTAGTCCAGAACAATCTCATTTTTATTGGCCATATCGATGATCTCAAGGAAGTTCCTGACGACAAATTCCTTTGCGGCATCCATTCCCCGATCAAGATATACCGCTGCAATGACCGCTTCAACACCATCCGCAAGAAGAGCGGCACGCTCACGGCCTCCCGTAATCTCCTCTCCCTTACTCATGCGGATATGTTTACCTAGATTCCATTTCACAGCGACATTGTACAGTGATGCTTCACATACAATAAGTGCTCGCAGCTTTGTCAGCTCTCCTTCAGATTTTTCAGGAAAACTTCTGAAGATATATTCTGTTATGGCAAGCTGCAGTACTGCATCTCCGAGAAATTCCAGTTTCTCATTATAGGCCATATTCTTATGCTGGTTTGCATATGAGGAATGAGTAAGTGCTGTTTCCAGAAGTCTCTTTTCCTCAAAAATTACCCCGATCCTGTTTTCAAATTCCATCTTAAACTCCTTTTCTAGAAGTTCATTCGTCAAGCTACCATTTAGCCTCACGAATAAACTTATAATCCACTTTATTATACAAAAAAAACAAAGTCCCGTATATAGGCATAGCCTTTCATACGGGACATCTCTTATTATTCCTCGCCTACTACTGTTGAAAGATAATTAACTACATCTCCAACGCTCTTAGCCTGCTCAGCTTCATCATCAGAAATCTCTATGTCAAACTCTTCTTCAAGAGCCATGACGATTTCCACGATATCAAGGGAGTCAGCACCAAGATCCTCAAAAGTAGAGTCTAGAGTTACTTCATCAGCATCTACACTAAGCTTGTCTACAATAATTGCCTGCAATTTTTCAAAAATCATAATCGAATTCACCTCCATCATTTGTATAATATTAGAAATGGCTATCTTATGCAACAGTAAAATATTTTTTATTTCAGATTTTCTTTGAAATGTTCAAGATAATTTCTGTCATAAAAATTCTTTCCCTGCCTGATGGCATTCTTGAAAGCCCTTGCATCTGACGTTCCATGGGCTTTTACGACGATTCCGTCTACGCCAAGAAGACATGCTCCGCCCTCTTCCTTATAATCATTCTTCATCATAAATTCTTTGAGGCTCGGCTTAACAAGAAGCCCTCCGATTTTGCCTTTTGTGGTGCTCATCATCGCTTCTTTAATCATGGACATCAGATTCTTGACGACCCCTTCATACATTTTCAGTACGACATTTCCGGTAAACCCGTCGCATACAAGAATCTGTACATCACCGTCTGTGATTTCTCGAGGCTCGACATTCCCCACAAAATTGATGCCCTTCTCTTCTTTCAGAAGTGCATAAGCCGCTTTTGTCAGTTCATTGCCCTTCTCTTCCTCTTCGCCGATGTTGATGAGGCCTACTTTTGGTTTTTCGTAGCCCTTAAGCGCTTCGAAATAGACAGTTCCCATCTTCGCAAATTCAACCAGATTCTGAGGTTTCACATCAGCATTAGCCCCAAGATCAATCACCATAAACTGGCCGTTTTTACCCGGCATCAGCGCACCAAGTGCAGCACGGTCAACACCTTTGATTCTGCCGACTACAAGAAGCCCTCCTGCCAGAATGGCTCCTGTGGATCCGCCTGATACGACAGCATCCGCTTTTCCTTCCTTGACGAGATCCATTGCACGTCTAAGAGATGAATCTTTTTTTCTTCTTATGCCCATTACAGGTGATTCATTCAGTGAGATGACCTCTCTCGCATCTAGAATATCGATTTTATTCTTATCATAATCATACTGATCCAGTTCTTTCTGGATGATTTCCTTAGGACCGGTTATGGTCACATCCACCCCGTATTCCTTTACCGCCAGAACAGCACCATGTACCGCTTCCGCCGGAGCAGAATCTCCACCCATTCCATCTAAGGCAATTCTCACAAGACATACCTCCCAAAGTTCCGTTCGTCCGAAAGGATTAATAATATATTCCTTTTCTCATAACGTTTCTATCATACTATTATAATACATAAGGATAATCATATCTTCCTTCTCTTAAGAAAGATTTAAAATTTCGCCCTGCATAAGAAAACCCGCCTTCTCCACTGATGGAGAAAACGGGTAAAAAAAAGGAAAGTCATCGACTTTCCTATTCAACTTCAGTTGTTACAACTTCCTTGCCGTTGTAATATCCGCAATGCTTGCAGATTCTGTGACCAAGTTTCATTTCATGACACTGTGGACATTCAACAATTCCAGGTGCACCTACTTTGAATGTTGAGGCTCTTCTTCTATCTCTTCTACCTTTTGAAAACTTTCTTGCTGGATTTCCCATTATTACACCTCCTTAAACATGTCTTTGAGGGCTGAGAACCTGGGATCAATCTCTTCAAACTTACAGTCGCATGGACCATTGTTGAGATTTGAACCGCAGTCCTGACAAAGACCTTTACAATCCTCTTTACAGAGTATTTTTAAAGGTAATGCTAAATAGATGTTATTGATTACAACATCTCTTATATCGAGAACATCTCCTTCCTCTAAGGTGATGACATTCTCGTCTTCCTGTTCATTTTTAGAAACCTTCTCATCCACTATAAGGTCCAGATCTCGCTCAAACTGTTCAAGACATCTGGAACAGGTATGCAGCATTCTGGTCTTTACAGATAGCTTAACATCTGCAATTCCCTGACTCACTACAACTTTACCATTAACCTGGATGGGCTTCAGAATCTTTATGGTCTCATTGTTATAAACAAGATTCTCTTTGTGGTAGGCAAAATCAACATCCTTGATTATGGATTTTACACTTGAATCCTGTAGTATTATTTCCATCTTAATTCTCCTGTTCATCTGCAGAAACGCAGATGCTGCTTATGTCGAGTTATACTTCTCAAGCAAACACATATAATTATATAAAGGCAAATTTCAAAAGTCAAGGGTTTTCTGCCCCATCCTTCAAATCCTTTATTTCATCATATGACTCATTAAGTATACACTTCTTACCTTCTGATGTAAATAGACCCATTTCTTGTTCGGTCAAGAAACCCGTATTCGATAAGATATCTTCTTAAAAGAACATGATCGCCATAGATCCTTGCAAGAATTCTATTCACTTCTTTCTCTGAGTACTGGGTACCCATCTTGAAATTTTCTGAAATTTTTCTCAAAACCACTATCTTTTTCTTCTCTTTTGAGGGGAACACTTTAATGGCCCCTTCTTCTGTCATATGCGCCATGATCACTTTGTCTTCCTCTTCTGAGCTGATATGATAGCGATCATCAAGCATCTTCGCACCATTATGTGGTGGAACGGATTTTTCGTCCGGATCGCCAAGGGCTTCCATAAGTCTTACAAACAGTCTTGCCTGCTTCTCTTTTTCTCTTAATCTGAATCTGTGATTTCTCACTGTACTCGGAGCGATTTTCAGAATATCCGCAATTTCATTGTCCTTCATTCCCTGACTGATCAGAGGAATCAGTGTTTCTTGCACTTCTGTAAGCCCCGTTGCGCTCCGTGGGAGTTTCAGAATCTCAGTGACCCTATCATGACTCTTCAGATGATTTCTCAACATCCATTCGGCGGAATATAACTTATCCTCAAACGGATAGATCCGTCCCTTTTCAAAAAATTCACCGCAGTAAGCACAGATGTAATTCCATTCATCTTCAAAACTTTCTGCCATAAAATCTGGATATCCATGACCTTCACCCATCATAACAACCTCCCAATTAACAAACAGATCACCCTTATGTTTGTTCTATGATAAACATCATACAGTAGTATTTACCAATATACTAGTCGGAATATCAAATTATTCCTTCATCCATGATCAGAAATGCAAGAAAAACCTGTTACGATCTGATGACCGTAACAGGCATAAATTTCCATTATTTAACTAGAGTCATCGTATCTCTGGCAATCATGAGTTCCTCGTTAGTAGGAATTACAATGATCTTGACCTTTGATCCTTCTTTTGAGATGATTCTTTCCTGTCCTCTTACCTTGTTTCTTTCGGTATCAAGTTCAATGCCGAACCATTCAAGATCCTTCACGATCTCTTCTCTTGTTTCAACCGCATTTTCACCAAGACCCGCGGTAAAGATAATCGCATCCACGCCGTTAAGTACTGCCATATAGTCGCCGATGTACTTTTTCACTCTATAGTGGAATACATCAAGAGCAAGTTTCGCTCTTTCGTTACCTTCTGCTGCAGCATCTTCGATATCTCTGAAGTCTGATGAAACGCCGGACAGTCCTAAGACACCGGATTTCTTGTTCATGATGTTGTTCACTTCATCATAGCTGTATCCCTTGACTTCCATAAGGTATGGAATGATCGCAGGGTCGATGTCTCCGCATCTTGTACCCATGATAAGACCTTCTAGCGGTGTGAATCCCATAGATGTGTCTAAGGAAATACCACCATTTACCGCAGTCACAGAAGCTCCGTTCCCAAGATGACAGGTGATGAGTTTAAGATCCTTGATGTCTTTTTCAAGTATCTCTGCAGCTCTGAATGATACATACTTATGGCTTGTGCCATGGAAACCGTACTTTCTGATATGATTTTCCTTGTAAAGCTCATATGGCAGACCATAAAGGAATGCTTTTTCAGGCATTGTCTGATGGAAAGCGGTATCAAATACTGCAACCATTTTTGTGCCAGGCATCAGCTCCATACATGCATTGATTCCAATAATGTTCGGTGGATTGTGCAGCGGTGCAAGAACTGAAAACTCTTCCAGATCTTTCATGACTTCATCTGTGATGATGACTGATGTGGAATACTTCTCCCCACCGTGAACGACTCTGTGCCCTACAGCTTCGATCTCATCAGAAGATCTGATCACGCCCTGTACATCGTCCATAAGAGTCTCGATGACATGAGCAATGGCATCCTTGTGATCCTTCATTGGAGTAGTAAGAACGTACTTCTCTCTACCTTCAACTTTCTGAGTAAGCTTTGATCCTTCAATACCTATTCTCTCAACTAATCCCGTGGACAGTGAGCTTTCTGTTGACATATCAATAAGTTGGTATTTCAGAGAAGAACTACCGCAATTGATTACTAAAATTTTCATTAATCCAAATCCATCCTTTATTATCTAATTTTATTTACTGTTTTGTGCCTGAACAGCGGTGATCGCCACCACATTCACGATGTCTTCAACACTGCATCCTCTGGACAGGTCATTGATCGGCTTAGCAAATCCCTGACAGATCGGTCCTATGGCATCTGCACCAGCAAGTCTTTCCACCAGTTTATAGCCTATGTTTCCTGCCTGAAGATCAGGGAAAACGAGAACGTTAGCCTTTCCTGCGACAGGTGAAGCCGCTGCCTTCTTCTTTCCTACTGACTCGACAATTGCCGCATCCAGCTGGAGCTCTCCATCAATGGACAGATCAGGTCTTAATTCCTGAGCTTTCTTCGTTGCTTCCACAACCTTACTGACCAGTTCATGCTTTGCACTGCCATAGGATGAGAATGAAAGCATAGCTACCTTAGGTTCAAACTTCATCAGATTCTGAGCTGATTCTGCAGTTGCGATTGCAATAGCAGCAAGTTCATCTGCATTCGGATTCGGATTGACTGCACAGTCTGCAAAAAGCATCTGTCCATCCTCCCCGAAACTCCTGTCTTTAAGAAGCATAATAAAGAATGAAGATACAACACTGATTCCAGGTGCAGTCTTGATGATCTGAAGACCTGGTCTTAAAAGATCTCCGGTAGTATGAACAGCTCCGGAAACCATACCATGTGCGTCATCATTTTTCACCATCATCGTAGCGAAATACATGGGATCCTGGACGATATTATCAGCCATGGTCTGTGTAACGCCCTTCTTTTTTCTTAGTTCATATAGTCCTTCAGCATAGCCTTTAGTTCTCTCTGAAGTGGAAGGATCTTCTATGGTAATTCCTTCAATGTTCACACCAAACTTTTCAGCATTGGTCTCGATTTCATTTCTGTTTCCGACAAGAATCACTTCTGCAATTTTTTCCGCATGAATAATCTGAGCCGCTTTAAGATTTCTTTCCTCATTACCTTCAGGAAGCACTATCTTTTTTAGGTCACTTTTTGCAAGCTCCTTCATCTTGGATACAAAATCCATAATATTCTCCTTTCAACTATAAAATATCTTTTTTAACAACATACCTTATAATATAATACATCTTTACGACTGTCCTTTTCAAGTCGAAAGAGATAAAATGAAATAGAAATACACTTAGGAGATTCACATATGAAAATAGCAGCCATCATATCAGAATATAATCCATTTCACAAAGGGCATGAATATCAGATCAGGATGACAAGGGAAGAGGGTAATGCAACTCATGTTATTGCACTGATGTCCGGTAATTTTGTTCAACGCGGACTTCCCGCAATTGTCGATAAATACCGAAGAGCAGAAATGGCCATACTTGGTGGTGCAGATCTTGTTCTTGAGCTGCCTGCTGTATACGCCCTGTCTTCCGCGGAATTTTTCGCGGAAGGTTCCATAAGGATACTCAATGCGCTAAATGGAGTAGACATGCTCTCATTCGGCTCTGAAGAAGGTGAACTCAATACGCTCCAGTCGGTTGCAGAAATTCTGGCTGCGGAACCTGAAGAATTCCGGGAGCTCCTCAGAAAAGAACTGTCTGAAGGGCATTCCTATGCAAAAGCCAGAAACTATGCACTGGCAAGACTTTATCCACATTTAGATGTGGATTTCATCCAGAGTCCGAACAATATACTAGGCATCGAATATCTTAAAGCCCTGATCCGGACAGATTCCAGCATCGTCCCCTTTACCCTGAAGAGAAAAGGGAAAGGATACCACGATCTTGAACTTATTGAAGAAGAATTTGCTTCTGCCACTGCATTGAGACAGACTATCCTGAATGACGGTGCCATAAAAAACTACATCCCTCAGGAAATCAGTGTATATATTGAACAGCTGAAAAAAGACAAGTATCCCTTCATGACTCAGGAGGATTTCAAAGATCTGCTGCTTTACCGCCTGATTGCCGAAGAGGATTCACTTAACAATATCCTGGAAGCCAGTGAAGGGCTTAATCACCGCATCATATCCAATCTGTCCTCTCTTATGGAGGATGATGTAGAGACTTTCATTGATGCCATCAAAACAAAAAGGTATGCAAGAACACGGATCTCAAGAATTCTTATGCAGTTTCTTCTCTCATTTGATCGGGAACCCATCGAGATTCTAAGAAGAAAGACTCCCGAGACCGTAAAAATCCTCGCATTAAATGATAGAGGCAGAGAGATTCTGTCTTTCCTAAGAAAAGACAGGGAAATCGAGGTTGTACACAACTTCGGAAAAAGAACTGACGAGTTTCAGAAAATCGATCAGAAAGCATCCAGAATATACGCACTCAAGAATCACGCCTTTGATCCCAGATGGGATTTTAAAGGTTATAGAAACCGATAAAGAAGCGTCCAGAAGTGGACGCTTTTACAATTTCTTAAAGACATGTCAACCAACACTTCACAAGTTCCGACTATATTATTTAACAAGAACATTTTGTGTTCTATAACATGCATCAATCCAAAGGAGGATAAACACATGAAAGATGAATTAAGAGATAAAGATATGCCACGAGATGAGGATATTAAGGAACAGGATCAGAAAAGTGATGACGAATCCCAGATGGATCCTCAGCCTATATATGATAATACCACCCATAGAGGTTATGGCAGGCTTAAGGACAAAGTCGCCATCGTCACTGGTGGAGACAGCGGTATCGGAAGAGCGGTCTCTGTGGCCTATGCTAAAGAGGGTGCAAAAGTTGTGATCGTGTATTATGACTCAAATGACGATGCAGAGAAAACACAGGAAATCATCGAATCATACGGCGGAAAATGCATACTGATGAACGGAGATCTGGGCGAAAGCAGGTTTTCTGAAGAAATCATCGAGAAGACGATGAAGGAGTTCGGTAGAATCGACATCATCGTAAACAACGCTGCAGAGCAGCACCCTCAGGAATCCCTCCTGGATATTACAGATGATCAGCTTGAACGGACATTCAGGACCAATATTTTTTCCATGTTCTATCTGATCAGAACTGCGCTGCCTCACCTTAAAGAAGATGCGTCAATCATCAATACCACATCCGTCACATCCTTCCGAGGTAATCCTGTACTTCTTGACTACTCCTCAACTAAAGGTGCAATCAGTTCCTTTACCCGATCCCTTGCACTTAATCTTGCAGAGAAGAGGATCCGAGTCAATCAGGTCTCCCCAGGCCCCATCTGGACACCGCTTATCCCCTCTACCTTCAGCGGTGATGATGTTAAGAACTTCGGTAAGGATGTACCCATGGGCAGACCGGGACAGCCTGTTGAACTGGCTGAAGCCTATGTATTCCTTGCATCCGACGGATCCACCTATATGACTGGACAGACACTTCATATCAACGGTGGGGATATCATCAACGGATAAAAATATCTGGACGGGGCAGCGGATCTGCTCCGTTTTCTTTATGAGCTCGAAACAGCACCGGATTTTCATCAATAAAAATCCGGTGCTGTTTCTGTCAGATTACTAATTAAAGATACTGTGTGATGTACGGAATGACTTCATCACATTTCATATCAAGGGCTACGGAAAATTCGCCGCTCACAAGGTTCAGTGCTGATTTGTATATCGCTTCATCACTTGAAGAAAGCTTCTTCCCTTCCTTGTATTTTTCTCGTTTCTCATCGGCGAGAATTTTGATGAGCTTAAGCCAGATTTCCGAATCTCCTGACTTCAGCAGTTCCGCGTACTCCCTGTTACGTTCTTTGCTGTCATCTATCCAATCAAGATTTTTCTGTTCCAGCTGCTTAAGAAGTGCTTCTGCGGTTTCTTTTGAAATCACTTTTCTCATTCTGAGCTCTTTATTCATGATGGGAATCATGATGATTGATTCAGTCTCTTTTATCGGGCTCAAAATATAATACTTGCGCTCCCTGTTTGTACCTTCATCATCACTTCGGATATCCGTTACTTTACATGCTCCAGTTAGACCATACATGACATAATCGTTGATTTCGAACATTAATATTACCTCCTTGAACGAAACATCAGGCTTCAGACCATATCACCATCCACGAAACAAAGTGCTTCTCAAGAGATCAGAGTGGACCAGTTTTTTATATCATTCACCAATCGAATTGTTATTATAAATATATTTTCTATTTTAGTGTTATCTCTCAATAATATTATTATATCAAATTATCGGACAAAAATGAAGTTTTATATTTTCCGCTTCATATTCATTGAACAATTACCCCGCCCAAAACACAAAAAAACCCGTACAGAGTATTCTCCTGCATAGGGTTTCCAGTGTTCTGACCATTAAATCATCATCTGAGAACTTATTTCATCTCTCTTAATTCTTTGATGTTTTCTTTGATGGTGGTAGAGGTCTCATTGAAACTCTTATTGTATTCCTGAACAAATCCTTCAAAAAGATTCTTGAAATTCATCATCATCTGCTGATTTCTGTCTTTTATTTCGGTATCAAGATCTGACAGCAGTGAATCAGCATAATCTCTGGCAGAAAGCTTCACAAGTTTAGCTTCTGTCTGGGCTTTATTGATGATCTCCTGGGCTTTGAGTGTCGCTTCTTTTACGATGTCGTGATTATCCACTTTTTCTCTCATCATACGATCCACTTCAGCTTTTGTCCTGTCATATTCCGTTTTTGCTTCCGTAAGAATACGGTCCTTCTCACCCAGTACCCACTGCGCGGTGCGTAGATCCTCCGGGATTGCCTGAACAATCTCATCCAGAATGTTGGCGACCTCTTCTTTGTCCACAAGAACTTTTTTGGAGAATGGCATTTTGGAGCCATCATCAATAATTTCCTGCAGTACTTCCACAAGACCCGTGATTTCGATTCTTCTTGATGTCACTTCATAATTTTCTTTCATTCAATTACCCCTCCATCGTTTCCGACTTTTTTAAAACGTCCTGTATAATTTCTTCCGGAACAAAGCTTCTGATATCACCCTTGAAATGAAGAATCTCTCTCACGGAAGATGAGCTGATATACGAGTATTCGGTACTTGCCATCATCAGTATGGTCTCTACACGGTCATCTGACAGTTTACGATTCATATGCGACATCTGCAGCTCGTAATCAAAATCCAGTCCGACCCTTAATCCTTTGACGATAATCTGAGCATCTACAGTTTTCATGAAATCAACAAGTAATCCCTGAAAACTCACCACTTCAATATTATCATACTTTTCTACCAATTTACTAATCATTGCAACTCTTTCTTCAATCGGAAACAGCCCTTTCTTCTCGACATTACAAAGAACAGCAACCACAAGCTTATCAAATACCTTTGCTGAACGTCTGATTATATCCATATGACCTAAAGTTATCGGGTCAAAGCTACCGGGATAAACAGCAATTTTCATAAGTTACTCCTCAATCCTCTGCTGATAAAAACCAAGTATGGTCTTACCGTACTTTCTTTCATCAACCAGTTCGTATTTTTCCGTTGGTCTGTAAATAGGCTCTTCGTAATCATATTTTGAAACAATCACTCCATTTTCTGTAAGGAGATCGTATTTTCCGATGAGCACAATTGACTCTTCCACCATATTGTTCAGGTAAGGCGGATCTACAAATATTATATCGAACTTTTCCCCTCTAGACCCTAAACTTTTTATGAATTCATATGAATCTCGATGGTGGACAGATGAAACCTCTTTAAAGCCAAGTATAGTTATGTTCTCAACGAGAATGTCATAGGTTTCCCTGAATTTTTCAAGAAAAACGACTTCACTCGCTCCTCTGCTGGCACATTCAAGTCCCAGACTTCCTGTACCGGCAAACATATCCAGAACTCTGGCACCGTAGATCTTCTGGCTGATGATATTGAACATAGAAACCTTGACCCGATCAAGTGTGGGTCTGGTTGCTCTTAGTTCTCCTTTTTGTGTGATTCTTCCTTCATTTACCGGAGAAAGAATTTTCCTTCCTTTAGCAGTTCCTGATATGATTCTCATGGACAAAACTCCTCTAATTGAGACAGATAAAATTCATGCTTTTCGAAATTTTATCTAAAAACTCTTTTTTCATTTTCATTTCTTCCGGACTCCTGCCGCTGTATACTTTCACCGCATAGCTGTTTGCTCTAAGAAAAAGTTCATAGTCGGCTGCAAGATCTGACAGCATAAGCCCTGAATGGCCGCTCTGATGTACGCCGAACAGCTGTCCGGTACCTCTTTGCTTCAGGTCTTCTTCTGCAATGAAGAATCCGTCATTGCTCTTTACCATGATTTCAAGCCTTTCGCGCGTCGTCTGACTTCTGATATTCGCGATCATGATACAGTAAGACTGATATTCTCCTCTTCCGACACGTCCTCTCAGCTGATGAAGCTGTGCAAGTCCGAATCTTTCAGCATTTTCAATGACCATCATACTGGCATTCTGAACATTTACGCCGACTTCTATTACAGTCGTGGCAATAAGCACTTGGATTTTCCCCTCTTTAAATGACTCCATGACAGCGGCTTTTTCCTTTGAAGACATTTTACCATGTAAATACCCCATACGTATACCTTTTAGGAGTCCCTTCGAAAGCTCATCATAGAGACCGATTACCGAATTCAGCTCACCGTCTTCATCAAGATCGATAAGAGGAGTCACGATATAAGCCTGTCTACCTTTATCAACTTCTTCTATTACTTTACTATAACATGATTTTCTTTTTGTTTCATCTAGAAGAAGCGTTCTGATCTCTTTTCTTCCTGCAGGCAGTTCATCGATCACAGACAGATCGAGATCCGAATAGATGGTCAGCGCCATGGTTCGGGGGATGGGTGTTGCACTCATGACAAGAACCTCGGCAGTTTTGCTCTTATTGATCAGTTTCGCCCTCTGATTGACGCCAAACCGATGCTGCTCATCCGTAATGATCATCCCCAATTTAGAGAAGTTCACCTTCTCTTCTATGAGAGCATGAGTGCCAACCATAAGCACAGGCTTTCCTTTTTCAAGTTCCCTTGCAATCTGATCTCTTTCGGATTTTTTCGTGGATCCTGTCAGCATCCTGACTTCAACACCCATCGGACATAGAAGTCTTGTCGCCTCTTCAAAATGCTGCTTTGCTAAGATCTCTGTAGGCGCCATCAGTGCACCCTGGTATCCATTTTCGATGACATTGAAAAGGGCAACAAGAGCGACTATGGTTTTACCCGAACCCACGTCTCCCTGAAGAAGACGGTTCATCGGGAAGCTGTGCTTCTGATCTCTTAGGATTTCCCTTATCACCCGATTCTGTGCACCCGTCATTTCAAAAGGGATTCTGTTTTTCAGCTCCGCAAGTCTTGGGCTCATTTTAAATACGATTCCTTCTTCGTTGGTCAGTCTCATGCTCTTTGAAAGCATGATTTTCATAGAATAGGAAAACATCTCCTGAAATTTCATTCTTTTCAGGGATTCTTCAAGTCTGTGCCTGTCTTCCGGAAAGTGCAGATTTCTGACCGCTTCATCAAGGGATACAAGGCTTTCTTCCTTCAGAATCTCCGGCGGAAAATTCTCATTGATGATGACTTTTGTAAGAATCTGTCTCACCAGTTTTTTCACAAGTGTGCCGGTCACTTTTCCCTCAGCCGGATAAACCGGTACAATTTCTTCAGTATCTTTATTTAAAACTGGGTTGATGCATTCTATATTTTTACCTTTCTTCACAAATTTACCGTTCAGCACATAGGTTTCACCGATCGTGTAGTTGCTGGAAACATAAGGCATGTTGAAAAACATGGCCTTAAGCTGCCCGAATCGGGTTGAAAAATAGATGGTCGACATACTTTTTCCCGTTCTTGTTCTGAATGGTCTTGCGATTTTAATCGGTACAGCTTCAAGTCTTACTTTATCCATTCCGTTGAAATACATCTCATCCGCTTCAAAGTACTGGTCATATGCCCGAGGAAAATAAAGAAGAAGATCCAGTAGAGTGAACAGACCCATGTTTTCCAGCTGCTCTCTGGTCTTCTGTCCTACTCCCTTCAGCGTTCCAACAGAATCGTATATATCCATAAAATTCCTCCTAAAAAAAGAAGGCCGAAGCCTTCTCCATTTCTATTCCACTGCAATGATAAAGTAGTAAAGAGGCTGTCTGCCTGCAACGCTCATAACATCCAGATCTTCGTATTTCTCTTCAAGAAGTGTTATAAGCTCATTGAACTCTTCCTCATTGACATCTTCTCCATAGAATAAGGTAATGGATGAACTTTCATCATCTACCATAAGCTCAATCAGTTCTTCCACAAGAGGATATAGTTCTCTTCTGACAACCTTGATCTTGCTCTCCAGAAGCCCGAGATAATCACCCTGCTTTATTTCTTTTCCTTCGATTTCTGTGTCTCTGACGGCATAAGTCACTGAACCGGACTTGACCGTTTCAAGGCTTGTCAGGAGATTCTCGTAATTCGCTTCCATATCCAGTTCAGGGTTAAACGCTGTCAGAGCAGCTACTCCCTGCGGGATAGTCTTTGTCGGTATTACATATACATCTTTCCCGGATATCTCCTTTGCCTGATTGGCGGCCATAATAATGTTCTTGTTGTTCGGAAGGATGATGATATGTTCTGCATTGGCTTCTTCAACAGCCTTGATGATATCCTGGGTAGACGGATTCATTGTCTGTCCACCTGAAATCACAAACTGTACACCAAGGTCCTGGAACACTTCTTTGATGCCTTCACCCATTGAAACGGAGATGAACGCATACTTTTCTCTGGCTTTTGGTGCAGCTTCTTTCTTGATCTTTTCTTCCAGCACTTCATGCACATCAGGAGTTTCCTGCAGGTTTCTGTGCTGTTCTCTCATGTTTTCGATTTTGATTTTTGTAAGTTCTCCACGTTTTCCTGCTTCTGCAAGAACCAGCCCAGGCTCATCCGTATGAATGTGGACCTTTACGATGTCATCGAAACCGACATAAACGATGGAATCTCCCATCGTTTCAAGATAGGCCTGGAACTCACCTGTGTCCGGTTCCGCCAGAACGATGAATTCTGTACAGTAGCCGAAAGTGATCTCTGTATGGGTATCTCTCGCAGCAACATACTCTTCAAAGGATTTCTCTTCCTTCTTTTCCGCCATCTGGAATCCTCCCTGAAGCGCTTCATACATTCCTTTAAGAATGACAAGAAGACCCATTCCACCTGAATCGACAACATTTGCCGCTTTCAGCTGTGGCAGAAGATCTGGAGTTCTTTCCAGAGTATCACCGGCATCTTCGACAACTTTTTTCATAAGATCAGCGATATCATCTGTATGATATTCCGTCGCCTTCTCTCCAACTTCTCTGATTACAGTAAGAATCGTTCCTTCAGTAGGTCTCATAACCGCTCTGTACGCGGATTTGGAACCCTCAAGAATGCTGAGGGCAAATTCGTATGGATTCACTTCATCTTTTCCTTCAAGACCTTTTGCGATCCCTCTGAAAATCTGCGATAAAATAACACCGGAATTTCCACGGGCACCCATCAGTGCTCCCTTAGCCATAATTTTGGAAACTTCCCCAATGGAAGTCGATTTGCTGTTCTTGATTTCCTGAACTGCTGCTGTAAAGGTCATAGACATGTTTGTACCTGTGTCTCCATCAGGAACAGGAAAGACATTCAGCGAGTCTACATATGCCTTTTCATTTTCTAATCTGATGCTTGCGTTGGTCACCATGTTTAAAAAATGCTGTCCATTTATCTTGTTATATTTCATATGATCTTCCTCCTGCAAAATATGGACAAATTCACAACATGTCCACGCCACTACTTTTAAATTTATCAATCAGACTATAAGAAAACCCTAAGCTTAGGGTTTTGCACTAAATATTAAACCAAATCTTATTATACAAAAATGCACTACTCAAAATCAAATTTTGCTCTCCAAATCTTAATTATATTTAAGATTTGCGATCTAGAATCTTACACCTTCGATATTGACGACGATATGGTTCACTTTTAAACCAAGATAATTTTCCACATTGTATCTGACTTTCTTGATGATATTGTTGGCAATCACGGAAATTTTTGTGCCGTATTCAACAACAACAAACAGGTCGATTGATAATTCATTGTTTTTGGCATTGATCTTTACACCTTTATTGAGATGTTCCACTCTTATGAGTTCCCAAAGACCATCCTTGGTATTTTTAGACGCCATCCCTACTACGCCATAACATTCCATTGTGGATAGACCCACTACATTGGCTATGACATCATCTGAGTATGAGATATGCCCTTGTTCATTCATTAATCCTATCATGAAACTTCCTCCTCAATTACCTAATCCTGTCTAAAACAGTTCACTTATATTACAGGCTGTCTGCCTTAACGGATTGACGCCCACAACTCTTATCCCTATAATAATATTATATTTCCGAGGATACTTCAATATAAACAAATTTGGTCTAAATTTATGTTGCAATATCTTCGCATCTTATGGTAGAATGATATCTGTTCAAAACAAATAATAAATGATAAGCTTTTGAGATGATTAAAATCTCTCAGGAGGAGGTGTATTTTAATGGCAAGAAAATGCGATATCTGTAATAAAGGTGTAATTGCTGGTGTACAGTATTCCCATTCACACAGACAGTCAAAGAGAACATGGGCACCAAACCTAAAAAGAGTACGTGCTGTTGTTAACGGAACTCCCCAGAGAGTTAACGTTTGTACTAGATGCCTACGTTCAGGTAAGGTAGAAAGAGCAATATAACAGAGTAAGAGAGTATAGCTGGTCCATAGGACCGGCTATTTTACTTTTAAAAGAGCTTCAGTGAATCGATTATAATCGACGCACTGAAGCTCTTTTAAATTCTTCTTCAATTTCAAGATCTCCATAGCAGAGATATCTTCTCTTCTTCAGGCAGGTTAATCTCTTGTCATCATGACCATGAGAATGCCTTCTTTGAATGTTACAGAAATGATTTTATCTGCAAACTCGTTGGATACATTCCTAGGATCACCCAGGAGCAGTTCGTAACCCCACAGCGGATACTTTACCCCTTTCACACCAAAATCCTTCACAGGGCCTCTAAAGCCCTGAAAAGAGATATAGTCTCCGAAGTCCTTTCTGATCATTGAAGGTTTATCCAGAAGAAAGATTTTATTGTGATCATCCATAAGATAAGCTCTGATTCCTCTTTTCAGCGCTCTGTCAAGAAGCGACAGATTCCCGATAAAATGATCCAGTCTGCTGCCTGTACAGCCAAGGAAATAGATTTCATCCGGTGAATCCTTCACTGCTTCATTATAGGCCGCTTCAGTATCCGTAAAATCCTTGACGGCATCGTACCTCAGAATCTTCGTTCTGCCTTCAAAATATTCCAGAGTCTCTTCACTGATGGAATCAAAATCACCCAGCAGAAGATCCGGTATGATATCGTGCTCTCTGAAGAACTCAGCACCGCTGTCGGCACCGATCACCTTACAGGATGGATCGGATAATCCGCTGAACAGCTCAAAACTGGGATGTTTTCCTCCGGAAACGATGATTATCCGTTTCATTTCAGAGAGTCTCTCAGCGCTGTGATATTCTCTGTAATTTTTCCATTTCTGTACACCGCGGAACCTGCAACTACAACATCGACGCCTGCTTCCACGGCAGACTTTATGGTTTCGCAGGACATTCCTCCATCGATTTCAATAAGCAGTGAAGGATTCACCTCTGCTGCCATTTCTCTCAGTTCCCTTACTTTATCCAGAGTATATGGAATGAAGCTCTGTCCCCCAAATCCCGGATTTACGGACATGATCAGCACCATATCCAGTTTGGGGAGTATGTATTTCAATACAGAAACCGGCGTAGCCGGATTAAGTGTGATTCCCGCTTTTACACCTCTTGATTTTATCATTTCAACTGCACGGTCTATGTGGACTTCCGCTTCATAATGGAAATTGATGAGATCCGCTCCTGCATCCACGAATGCATCAATAAAGTTTGTGGGATTGACGATCATAAGATGTACGTCAAAAAACTTATCTGTAAGGGGTCTGATCGCCTGTACAACAGGAAGACCGAAGCTGATGTTCGGTACGAAGGATCCGTCCATGACATCGATATGGATCCAGTCCGCTCCCGCTTCTACTGTTTTCGTAATATCTCTGCCGAGATTCGCAAAATCTGCAGAGAGTATGGATGGTGCTATTTTTACCATTTTCTCTTATTCTCCTCAATCAGTTCATTATAGTATCTGACGTAATAGTCATATCTAGCCTTAGAGATATTCTTTCCGACTTCCTCTTTCACTCTGCATCCCGGTTCGTGATTATGGTTACATCCGTTGAATCTGCATTCACCTTCAAACTCGTAGAACTCAGGAAAATAATCCTTCAGCTCATGGGCATCCATGGTAAAGTCCATGCTGGAGAATCCTGGCGTATCTACAAGCAGCGCATCGTTGACTTCGATGAGTTCACTGTGCCTTGTGGTATGCTTTCCTCTATTAAGGCGCACAGAGATGTCTCCCGTCTCCATTTTATCGCTTCCTGAGAGTTTATTGAGGAGTGTCGACTTCCCGGCTCCTGAAGGTCCGCACAGCACAGTGATGTTTCCTTTGAGCTGGTTGAAAAGCTCATCAAGACCTGCACCTGATTTCGCTTCGATGAATAATATTTCATAACCTGTTCCGACAAAATCATCACGGAGCTTTGTCATCTCTTCATCTTCGGCCAGATCGCTTTTATTGAAAACCAGAACCGGTCTGATGTGATTTTTTTCAAGGGATACCAGAAATTTATTCAGCATATCGAAATTGATGTCCGGGTTTCTCATGGCAAAGACGACATATGCCTGGCTTACGTTTGCGACGAAGGGCCTTACAAGCTCCGATGAGCGCTCGTGGATCTTATCGAGAATATTCCCCTCCGCTGCAGGAATGACCGTTACACGGTCTCCTACCATAGGTGTGACATTGTTCTTCCTGAATATTCCTCTGGCTTTACATTCCAGTATTCCATTTTCAGTTTTCACATAATAAAAACCTGCGATTCCTTTAACAATTATACCTTCCATTGCATCATTCCTTTTTTCTCTTTGTCTTAATATCCCTATTATAAACCATTTCTCCTTAATTGTTTACCGAGCTTCAAATTTTGAATCAAAAAGCCAGTGATAAAAACAAGTTTTATCACTGGCTGATTTTACAGTCTGTTTATGGATTCGCTGGTGTAGCCGGATCAGGATCGATCGGTTCGGGTTCCTGTTCCGGTTCTCCAAGTACCTGTACACTGGCTCCATATCCGACTTTGCTGCCGCCGCCTGGGGTCACTTCCACAACGATGTCGCTGCTTTCCGTTCCTGATTCCATAACAGGATTCAGTCCCAGTCCACGAAGCGTGTTCGCCACATCTCCGGCTTTCTTTCCGATGAGATTGGAAGGTATGGTCACTTCTGTATATTCATATGAAGTCACATTGATCTTAGTTCCTTGCTTGACTTCCGTACCCTCTGGAATGCTCTGCTCGACAATTCGTCCAGCCTGAGCTTCATCTCCTGTGGAAACCTTGGTCACAGTACCCAGGGACATGCCTCTAGCTTCAAGCAGCGCCTGTGCTTCTCTTTCTGTCTTCCCGATTAAGCCAGGTACATCTGATACTACGATTTCAGGTCCTTTGGAGACCAGTACATTTACAGCACTGCCCTTAGGCATTGATGTGTTGACTAACGGATCCTGACTGATGATTTCTCCCTGGGGAACAGTCTCGCTGAACCCTTCAGTAACCGCACCTAAAATAAATCCGTTGTTGCCAAGAACGATCTCGGCAGCCTCAAGTGTGCTTCCTGTTATATCCGGAACAAACAGCTTCTCTTCACCTGCGCTGAGCACAACAGCTACGCTGCCGCCTCTCTTGACCATCTGCCCCTGTTCTGGAATACTTCTCAGCACATTGCCCTCAGGCTCTATAGAAGTTTCTGTAGACTGCACTTCAAGTGTAAGGTCGAACTTTGCAAGCTCGGCTTCCGCCTCTTCCTGTGTCATACCTACGATCTGAGGAATTGCCACTTCCTCCTCTTCCACAACACCTGGATTTTCTCCATTAGGTCTGCTGAAGACAGCATCTCCGATAAGCGCACCCGCCACAACCACAAGAATCATGGCAAGTCCGATGATCAGACCTTTCTTTTTGCTGCTTGAAGGCTTTTCATCATCATAAATATCGTTACTTTTCATGTTATCCCTCTCTGGTACCACCGCACCCATAATCTGTGTATTTTCCTGATTGAAAGTCTGGGCATTTTCTATTCTCTCACCGTTCATCAGCGTACGAAGATCGACCATGAGATCTTCTATTCTCTGATATCTGTCTATAGGGTTTTTCGCGGTAGCTTTTAATATGATTTTTTCAAGGCCTTCACTTATTCTGGGATTGATCTTCCTAGGTGAAGGCAGCGGTTCCTGCATATGTTTGAGCGCGATTGTAATCGGACTTTCCGCGTCAAAGGGCACTTCTCCCGTAGCCATCTCATACATCACGATACCCAGTGAATAGATATCCGATCTTCTGTCGGTCATATTTCCTCTTGCCTGTTCAGGCGAGAAGTAATGAGCTGAACCGATGATCTTGCCTGAATTTGTGATGGTTGCAGAATCTGAATGCTTTGCGATGCCAAAGTCAGTCACCTTGACCAGATCATCCTTAGTGATGATGATGTTCTGGGGCTTGATGTCTCTATGGATAATATTGTTTGTATGTGCCGATTCCAGAGCTCTTGCGATCTGATAGGAGTAATTGAGCATCTCTTCGTTGGATAATATGCCTTTTTCTCTTATGATCTCCTTAAGCGTTTTTCCCTTTACATATTCCATGACGATATAATGGATCTTTCCTTCACTGCCAACATTATAAATGTTGACGATATTGGGATGGGAAAGAAAAGCGACAGCATTTGCTTCCTGCTTGAATCTTTCAAGTATCTCATCATTGGATGTAAATTCTTCCTTAAGCACCTTCACCGCGTCATAGCGGTTCAGATTAAGGTCTAAGGCCTTATAAACGACGGACATGCCGCCTTGAGCAATCTTTTCTGTGATTTCGTATCTCTTACCTAAAATTCTTCCTATCATTTAAGCGCTTCTCCTCCAAATATTACTAGCGTGATATTATCCTTTCCGCCTCGTTCCTTTGCCATATCGGCCAAGAACAGAACTGAATCTTTCTTGTCGTCATGGCTGGTCACTTCATTGAGGATTTCTTCGTCAGAAAGATAATCTGTAAGTCCATCTGTACAAAGGACGTAAATATCGTCCTTTTCTGTTTCAAAACTGTATGTATCAACAATAACTTCAGCATTTGTACCCACAGCACGGGTGATGATGTTCTTATTGGGATGATGCTTCGCTTCTTCCTGCGCAAGTTTGCCCAGATCGACAAGCTCCTGCACATAGCTGTGGTCTTTGGTAATTTTATGTATACTGTGATTTCTTATGAGATATAGACAGCTGTCGCCCACATGTGCAACATCTATTCTCCCACCATGGGACAACGCTGCAGTGACTGTCGTGCCCATACCTCTCATGGATCGCTCAGAATCTGAGCGCCTGAAAATTTCTCTGTTCGCAAATTTTATGGCATCGGCCAGAACAGCACCCGGTTCATCATGATCATAATTTTCCTCAATGGAGGTCAGTATCGCATCTTTCGCCATTCTGCTCGCGATTTCCCCGGCGTTATGTCCGCCCATTCCATCACAGATGACAAACAGATTGAACCTGTCTCTCTCCAAGATTCCAAATGTATCTTCATTCAGTTTTCGAATATTACCGATGTCAGAAATCCTTTCTATCATATCTGTCTCCTTGACTACATGTTCTCCAAATAGCTTCTTCTTAATTGTCCGCAGGCTGCATCGATATCCGAGCCCATTTCTCTTCTCACTGTGGCTTCGATTTTATGACTGAGAAGCACATCTCTGAATCGGTTTACCGATTCATTAGTCGATGGCAGAAAGAGCATTTCCTTAATGGCATTTACAGGTATGAGATTCACATGGACCTGCATGCCATGAAGAAGCTTAGCCAGGGCTCTGGCATCATCTTCGGTATCATTGGATCCTTTGACCAGCGCATATTCAAATGAGACTCTTCTGCCGGTCTTGTCCATATAATATTTTACACTATTTAAGATGTCATGAATACTATATTTATTCGCTATAGGCATAATTAGTTTTCTTCTTTCATCTGTGGTTTCATGCAGTGAAATCGCCAGAGTGATCTGAAGCTTTCTGTCTGCAAGTTCATAGATCCGGTCCACAAGTCCGCATGTGGAGATGGTGATGTTCCTGTGAGAAAGATTCAGTCCCTCTTTCGCATTGATGAGTTCAAGAAACTTCATGACCTGATCAAAGTTATCAAGAGGTTCTCCTGAGCCCATAAGGACAACATGGGACATTCTTTCGCCCACAAGGAGCTGAGAAGCGATAACCTGGGAAAGAATTTCACCAGAGGAAAGATTTCTGACCATACCGCCTTTTGTGGATGCACAGAATGTGCATCCCATTTTACAGCCGATCTGTGAGGATACACAGACAGAATAACCGTAATGATACTTCATGATGACAGTCTCTATAATGTTATGATCTTCAAGAAGCATGAGCATCTTTATGGTTCCGTCTTTTGAAGTCCTCTTCTCAAGTATTTTCGGAAGAGCCACTTTAAAGTTCTTTCTCAGTTTTTCTTTGGCCTCTTCATTTATGGTCTTCATCTGATCAATATCCGCTATCCCCTTGTAGAGATAATCAAAAACCTGTTTACCTCTAAATGCGCTTTCACCATTGGATTTGAACCATGCTTTAAGCTCTTCCAGAGAATAGTCATATATATTTTCCATTTCAACTTCCTTTATTCACGTTTCATTTTGCTGGCTCTAAATTGTATTCATAAACATTAGACATTTTAACACAAAAGATGTTAAGTTTCTTTAAATTCTTCTTATAATTTTAAAAAAGACTTCAGTATCAGCTGTTTCCAACATTTACAGAAGTCCTTAAATGTTAATTTTTTCTTAACTTGCTGATGAAAAAACCATCCATGGTCTCTCCTGGAAGTATGGTGACGAATCCTTCGGATGTATATCTGAGCTGCTCTGAATCGCCCAGCTCTATCGGTACTGGAGAAAATTCGGGATGATTTTTCAGAAACCATCTTACATTTTCCTCATTCTCCTCTTTGTTCAAGGTACATGTGGAATAGACAAGGTTTCCTCCATAAGGAACATACTTCATGGCAACTTCCAGAAGATTCCTCTGAATCGTGACCAGCTCCTCAAGTTCTTTCCTGTTTTTCGTCATTTTGATTTCCGGTTTTTTTCTGATGATTCCAAGCCCGGAACATGGTGCATCAAGAAGAACATTTGCGCTGTCTTTCAATTCCGGGATATAGTTCAGCCCATCATTTTTCTCGATCTTCAGAGATTTAACGCCTAATCGCTCTGCGTTCTGGCGAATGAGCTTCAGTTTGCTGTCATATATGTCATAAGCGTGAATCTCACCCTGATCATCAAGCAGCTCAGCCAGATGGGTGGCTTTTCCTCCAGGTGCGGAGCAGATATCCATATAGCGCTTCTCTTCACTAAGGAGAAGAGGTGCAACCAGCATGGAACTTTCATCCTGTACAGTGAGGATCCCTTCTTTAAACAGCGGATTCAGAAGAACACTTTTTCCTCCTTTGACTTCTATGCCAAAAGGTGAGATCTTTGTCTTCTCCGCATGATAACCATGCTCAATGAGCTGCTCAAGAGCTGTATCTCTGTCCATCTTCAGTGAATTCACTCTGAACGTGATCACTGGTCTTTCATTCAGGCCTAGAAGTATACGTTTGTAGTCTTCACCATACTGATCTTTGAACAGCCTGATCATCCATTCCGGGAATGAATATTTAAATGCATCTTCCTCAAACTGATTCCTGAACTTCATCTCCTTGTCTTCCTTTCTCAGATAGCCTCTGAGGACCCCGTTGACAAAGCCTGAAGCCTTCTTGGACTTTTTCTTGGTCAGGTCTACTGCCTCATTAATCACAGCATAGGAAGGAATTCTGTCCAGATATTTCATCTGATAGATTGAAATCCGAAGGATGTTCAGTACATCCCTTTCAATTTTTTTCAGTGGCACCGTCACATTTTTTTCCAGTATCTTGTCGATGGTAATCAGGTATTTTAACGTTCCGTAAGTGATCTCGGTAACCAGCCCAGTATCTTCTTCTTTCAGACTGACAGAAGAAAAGGCATGATCCAAAGCGATGTTTGAATATGCCCCCTGATAAAGAACTTTACCTAACACATCCACAGAAACTTCTCTGGGGTTAGCTAACATATTTTTTTCTCCTAACTTCTTCTTCGATCACGAATAACGAGCAGTCTCACAAGTGTCATTATCGATGAGAACGCTGCAGCGACGTAAGTGAGTGCAGCCGCATCAAGAACCTTTTTCGCCTTTGGCACTTCGTCCACTGTGAGAATATTATAATCCCCCAGAACAGCCAGTGCTCTGCTTGAAGCATTGAACTCTACCGGGAGTGTAAACAGCTGAAACAGTACGACCAGCGAGAAGAGTACGATACCAAGATCGATGAGACTTGTAAACCCAATGATCAGTCCCAATATGATGATGATCATGGCAAATTTCGAACCGAATGATGCGAAAGGCACCATGAAGGATCTCAGTCTCAGCGGTCCGTATTCCATCTGATCCTGAATGGCATGGCCGGCTTCGTGAGCGGCTACGCCGGCAGAGGCGATGGTCGGTCTGCTGTACACTTCATCAGAAAGCCTGAGCACTTTATTTCTTGGGTCATAGTGGTCTGTAAGACTTCCGTTTACTCTTTCAATAGTCACGTTCTGAAGTCCTGATCGGTCAAGCACCATTCTAGCCACCTGGGCACCGGTCATACCGCTCTGCAGCCCTTCGCGTGAATAGATATTATATGCACTCTTTATTTTGCTCTGTGCATAAAATGACAGAATCATGGCAGGAATCAGAAGAAATATCGTCGGATCAAATCCTAAATATGGAAACATTATTCAACACTCCTTTTGAATTTCTTGGCGGTGAAGTCATTTCCATTCAGAAAATCCTTCACAAGCATCGGTTTTTTACCAGGATACTGAAGACGAAGAATACGGATCGCACCGTCCCCTGTAGCCACATCAATACCCTCCCTGCTGACATGAAAGATGTTTCCCGGCTCTGCATTTCCGCCCGGAATCACTTCAGTTTCAAGGATTTTGACTTTATTCTCATCGATATAGGAAAACGCTCCAGGAGCGGGAGATAATCCCCTCACCAGATTGTGGATTTTTTGTGCTGCGCTGTCCCAGCTGATTTCACAGGTTTCTTTTGTAATCAGAGGTGCATGGGTCGAATTTTCATTGTCCTGTTTCCTTGGCTTCAATTCACCGCTTACAAGACCTTCCATGGTCTCAATGAGCAATCTGCCTCCTCTTGTACTGAGCGTATCATGAAGCTCTTCCACGTTCATCCTGTCGCTTAAGGCTATCTTATCCACAAGGAGCATATCCCCTGTATCTATACCTTTATCCATGAGCATGGTCGTTGATCCGCTTTCAGTATGGCCCTCGATGAGGGCAAAATTAAGCGGTGCAGCTCCTCTTAGTTTAGGCAGAAGACTTGCATGCAGATTGATGCATCCATATTTCGGAATAGCCAGGACCTCTTCGCTCAGAATCTGTCCAAAAGCCACCACGATGATGAAATCCGGCTGGAGCTCCTTCATCTCATCGATCACTTCCCGGTCACTCCTCAGTTTCACAGGCTGAAGGACTCTGATTCCTCTTTTCTCGGCTTCTTCTTTGACTGGAGTAGCCTGAAACTTCTTTCCTCTCCCCTTTTGCTTGTCCGGCTGCGTCACAACCAGATCGACCCCATAGCGGTCATCTATTTCCTTAAGTGACGGAACAGAAAAGTCGGGTGTACCCATAAAAATGATTTTCAAAATCAGTTCTCCTTTTTTGTATAAGTCAGGCTGATCAGAAGATCTTCTTCCTGCTCTTCAGGTTCGAAATCATCTTCTACATCCACCAGTTTATCCGTGAATAAAACACCGTCAAGATGATCCAGCTCGTGGAGGATACATCTTGCCAGCAGATATCTTGCCTCAATAATGAACTCTTTGTTGTTTTCGTCCATCGCTCTCACCTTAACATAAGTCGGTCTCTCCACAACACCTGTTTCTCCAGGTATGGACAGACATCCTTCAATATCAAGGTATTCACCGCTCTGTTCCAGAACTTCCGGATTCACAAAGCAGAGTCTGATGTCCCCGATTCCTACTGTAAAGATTCTCTTCAGTATACCAACCTGGGGAGCTGCAAGCCCTATTCCGTCTTCATTGTCCATAGTATTGTACATGTCCTTGACAAGTGTCTGCAGTCTTGGTGTCATCTCCTTTACAGGTTTTGCTGACTTTCTCAGTACACTGTCCGGTACAAATCTTACTTCTCTTAATGCCATTTTTTAACTCCTAAATTCTATTTTTTTACATCATACTGTTCGGATTGATGTCCATGCTGACCTTGATTTCTTTATACAGATTCTTCATTTCGTCATGAATCAGGTTTCTGATTTCAAGGGCGGTTTCTTCTTTGATGTCACCTTTGATGAGCACCTGCCACCTGTAGCTGTTCTTGATTTTTGAAATGATACATGGACCCGGTCCTAATAAAATCATATTATCATATTTTGTCAAATGTTTTCTTAAAAGTCCACCAAGATATTGTGTATTTTTGATTAATAGCTGTTCGTCCTCAGAACTGAATACAAGGTAGAGCAGTTTCGAGAAAGGCGGATTCTTAAGAACCTCTCTCATCTGTATTTCTCTTCTGTAAAAACCCATGTAGTCATGGGATTTTGCAGAAAGTACGGCGAAATTCTCGGGACTGTAAGTCTGGATAATGACTTCTCCCGGCTTGTCGCCCCTTCCTGCTCTTCCCGCCACCTGGGTGATCAGCTGAAATGTCTTTTCAGCCGCCCGGTAATCAGGAAGGTTCAGCGAAAGATCCGCGGCAAGTATCCCTACCAGGGTCACATCCTTGAAATCCAGACCCTTGCTGATCATCTGTGTGCCGATGAGAATGTCGCATTCATTGTTCTTGAAATCATTGTACATGGTCTCATATGAACTCTTCTGTTTCGTTGTGTCTCTGTCCATCCTCATTACTCTTGCAGAAGGAAATGCCTGTCTGATCGCAGCTTCCACTTTCTCTGTGCCTGTACCGAACTGTTTGATGTATTTAGACTGACAGGAAGGACAGGTTTTCGGCAGGTACTTTCTTGCTCCACACTGATGACACATCAATGAGTTATCCCTGTGATGGGTCATGCTGATATCGCAGTTCTCACATTTAAAGACGAAACCGCAGGCACGGCACGATACAAATGTTGAAAACCCTCTACGGTTGAGAAAGAGAATGATCTGCTCTTTTCTTTCGAGCGTCTCGGTGATCTTCTGCATCAGCCTGTTCGAAAAAATCGATCGGTTGCCGCTCAGAAGTTCGTCGCGCATATCCACTACGTCCATCTGAGGAAGGCTGGCACTTGTCGCTCGTTCACTTAGGGTAATGAGTTCGATTTCCTTATTTTCAGCACGATGAAACGACTCCACCGAAGGTGTTGCTGATGCAAGAATCAGCTGACCTTCATTTCTCTTCATCATATATTCGGCGATTTCCTTGGCGTTGTATTTCGGACTCATCTCCGATTTGTATGTGCTCTCATGCTCTTCATCAATCACGACCAGTTTGAGATTCTTAAAGGGCAGAAACAGCGCAGACCTTGCACCGATGGCGATCTTCACCTTCCCGCTTCTTACTCTATGCCATTCATCATATCTCTCTCCATCACTTAATCTCGAATGGAAGATCGTGATGTCCTTTCCGAATCTGCCTTTGAACCTTTCAATCATCTGAGGTGTGAGACTGATTTCCGGAAGAAGCACAATACTGTCATAACCCTTCTCGATGTTCCTTCGAATAAGTTCCAGAAACACTTCTGTCTTTCCCGATCCTGTAATTCCATGCAGAAGGTAAGTTCCTAGGGCACTGCTTATTTTTTCCACGCCATACGACTGCTCTTTATTCAGATTTTTTGCTTTATAATCTTCAAATTCATCCACATTATATCGATAGTCATTTTCACTCATAACAGTCAGATAGCCATGTTTAATCAGCGTATTTACTGAACTGAGTGAAAAACCCAGCTTCGAAATATCCGCTTTGATGAAATTACCCTGGTTCTTTTTCACGAGGTCCAGAATGCCGAGATAAGGTTCTTTTTCATACCTGCCGTCGGCTTCTTTGATATGATACAGCTTCTCGCTCACCTTATATTTCATTCCATTCAAAATGCCTCTTGGGATAAGAAGTTTTATTGCATCCAGATAGGTCGATAAATATCTTCTTCGGATTTCTTCAATAAAATCCACTTTATCCTCGTCAAAATAAATTTCAGGATAAACACTATGGATTTCCTTGATCCTTTTTATGTTTTCAGGTACATTCTCTGTAATCTTCAGGACGAATCCATCGATTTTTTTATTGCCCTGACCAAATGATACTTTCACCCGCTGTCCCACGGAGACTTCCATAGCCTCTGGTACTTTATAGGTAAATATCATATCCATTGCCAGTGCTTCATTATTTACGATAATCCCTGCAAACGACATTTTCTCACCACCTTATCAACCTTATTATTATAGCATCAAACCGACACAGCTTCCATCATACACTTCGAATCCTTTATACTGCAGCTGGACTCCATCTAGTCACTTATTACGGTATGTGTAAGAAATCTGTCATTTCATTTTACCCAATCCATGTTATAAATTGGATAATAAATACATGAATGAGCTTTATGGAGGAACCATGAAAAAACAGACGAGTACAGGAAAATTCATCATCATTGCACTGCTCATCCTAACAGTCTCTGCATTTGCGCTTTACAGATATCTGGACAGATCTGATAAAACCGTATATGAAGGAACCATCATCAGCATCAGTATCAATAACGGCATCGCATCCATGCTTGTAGATGGGAGATTCATCCATTCGGAGAACACCGGTGCAAATACCGTGACAAGTTTTATGCTGAACCGGGACACAAAGATCGGCCAGAGAAAAGGCTGCTTCAATGACCTTTCCATCGGAAACCACATCAGAATAGCAGGTCCGGACAGCATACGCACAAGCTATCCAGCTCAGGCAGATGCTGATACAATCGAAATCCTTTCAGAAGATTCTCCATACTTTATGATTTCAGGGGAAGTCCTGGAGGTTAAGCCCGGAAGCGGTACAACGATCCTGACTTTTCTTGTCCGAGGAAATGTCACTGGATACGGTGAGAATACAGAAGTTTATGTCAGTATTCCTCGAGATTCCTTTTACCCATTCGGTAATCAGGAAAGAAGTGGAATGATTATCCCAGGAGATGAGGTTTTCGTTTTAATCCGCGGTGCCATGGCAAAGAGTTATCCGATGCAGGCCATATCTTCATCAGTCGTCATCACAAAGATCAGGGCAAATGACTAACCGGAACAAAAAGCAGAAGAAAAGGAATCACCACTATGAATGCGATTCCTTTTCTTCACGTCTATCCGGATGGATCAGTTCCTTGAGATCTGAAACCTTTCTTTTTCTCTCTTCACTGAGATGGTCTAGAAATCCTTCCAGAACATTATTCTCTTCTTCAGACAGATTCAATTCTGACAGAATTTTAAGATTCACATCTGCATCATGAATCTTTCCAGCAATGTTCTGAATCTCCTTAAGATAGGCTGCTCTGCGCACAGCAAGTTCTCCTAGACTCTCCTGTCTCGACTCCAGAGTGTAGTAAATATTCTTGGCTGCAACCCTTAACCGGTGAATGGACCTCTTCTTCTCGAAATTTACAGTATCCTCCAGATGCTTAAGCTCCTCCATCATCTCCTTGTATCGGTTGATGGAGAAGGCAAGTATGTCACTGCACTGAGAGCTGTTTCTTCTGAAGATTTCCCTACCGAAACCAAGAAGTGTCTTCAGTGTTCCTTCGTAAGTCACTCTGAAAGAAAGTGGATCCAGATGGTGCCGGTCGATTTGTTTCTTCAGAGCCATTTCGCGCTCGACGATAGCCTTTAGTATACGGCCATGTTCACCCTCTTTATCATATCTTTCAATGTTCTTCATCAGGACATGACCGGTTCTATCCGCAGCAAAGCTACGAAGCAGGAGTTCAATGTCTTCATTAAGCCTTTTTAGAGGCTTTTTTCTGATGAGCGTTTTATGGAAATATAAAAGAGAAATCAGCCTTCTGAAATTCACCCGGATCTCATGGACAAGCTTCTCCATATCCTCGTTTTCACCATTCAGCTTCAGTTTAAAGAGAAGTTCATCCAGTTCCAGAAATATGATTCTGACATGTCTTCTGAAATCTCCGATCACTTTATGTTCCATCTTTTCACCTTCTTCTGTCAGCAGAAATCCACTGCAAAATCATCAAATTTTCAAGAACTGTCAGGCAAGATTTTAATTCATCATAAACTTTGTCTTTGACGAAATCAAGGATTATCGGTAATGTTATTTGATTATCCATAATTATGACAAATATGTAAACGTTTCTCATTTCCAATTACGAAATTAATGGATATATACCATCTCATTATAATTATTCGTATTAATTTGCCGTTATTATCATCAACATAAAAATATTGTTGACAGTATATTATTAAAGTGTTAACATCACTTCAAGGTTGTACACCTCGATTATTTTCCCATAGGATAAGGACCATGACGAAGAAAAAACTGCAGATCGTGTTTTTACAGAGAATCGGAAAAGCTGAGAACCGATGATACCGACGCAGAGAATAAATCACTTCTGAGTCTCATGACTGAACCATATAGTAAGTCGTGACGCATGCCAGCGTTAAAGGGCCAGGGTTTGTCTGAACCCGATGAGGTAAGATCAGTGATGATCTTATAAAGATAAAGTGGTAACGTGCCAAGCACCTTTATTATGCATTTGCATAATAGGGTTTTTTTTTATTACAAATTATATAATCATTAAAACGGAGGGAAAACAAATGAAAAAAGCACTAGGATTATTCACAGCCGGACTCATGTCCACAATACTTTTTACGGGATGCGGATCGAAAGAAGCTGTCGGCGCAGGAGACACAGTAAAGGTTGGACTTAACTATGAGCTGTCAGGCAGCGTATCCACCTATGGCACAAGTCTGGTCAACGGCATCGAATTTGCCGTCAAAGAGATCAATGCGAAAGGCGGAGTACTGGGTAAACAGATTGAGCTCATCAAAGCAGACAACAAATCTCTAGGCGATGAGGCGGCCAATGTTTCTTCAAGACTTGCCACAAGAGATAAGGTCGTAGCTATATTGGGACCTGCTACATCCGGTAATGTGAAAGCCGCCCTGCCCCCAGCCGAGGAAAATAAGGTACCGCTCATCTCGGCTTCATCTACGGCGGATGACGTAACATTCGATGCCAAGGGAGGCGTCAGACAATATGTCTTCAAGACCTGTTTCAGCGATTCCTTCCAGGGAGTCACCATGGCAAACTTTGCCGCCAAGGAACTGGGCTTTCTTAAAACAGCCATCCTCAGGGACAACACCTCAGACTACAGTCAGGGGCTCACAGATGCCTTTAAAGCCACATATACCGCACTGGGAGGAGAAATCGTGTCAGAAGAAGCATATCAGGCTAAAGATACAGATTTCAAGACACTTCTGACCACCATAAAAGCTGCTGATCCCGATGTTCTTTTTGTCCCAGGATACTATGAGGAAGTAGGACTTATCATCAAACAGGCTAGAGAACTGGGTATCGATGTTCCTATACTTGGCGCTGACGGTTTTGACTCGCCAAAGCTTGTTGAAATTGCAGGAGCAGAAAACCTGAACGGAACCTACTACTCAAATCACTACTCATCTGATGATACCTCACCCGAAGTGATCGCATACAGAAACGCTTTCAAGAAGGTATATGGTTCGGATCCCGATGCATTCAATGCTCTTGGCTATGACATGGCGTATATGCTCGCAGATGCTCTGGAAAGAGCTGGTGAAGTGGACCGCGAAAAACTGAAGGATGCCTTAGCTGCCACCGAGAACTTTAAAGGCATCACAGGAACCCTTACCATGGATGAATTCCATAACCCTATAAAGGCGGTTACCATACTTGAAGTCAAGGATGGAGTTCCAACCTATCTCATGAAGCAGGAACCATAAAAACGGAGCGAATGGATCAGGCTGTCCTTCAAAAGGACAGCCTGTACTCCAATTGAAGGAGGAAAAATATTTTGGAACAGACTGTCCAGCAATTGATAAACGGAATATCTCTTGGTAGTATCTATGCCCTTATTGCACTTGGCTATACTATGGTTTACGGAATCATCAACCTGATCAACTTCGCACATGGAGATGTGCTCATGGTCGGAGCCTATATCGGTTTTGCCCTGACAGGCATTCTGGGATTCTCATTCCTGCCCGCTCTTCTTCTTTCCATGGCGCTCTGCGGTATCCTTGGTGTAATCATCGAGAAGGTTGCGTATAAACCGTTAAGAGGGGGATCAAGAATTTCAGCCCTCATCACAGCCATCGCCGTTTCACTTTTTCTTCAATATGGAATGATGTATTTCGTCGGACCTGAAAGCAGAACCTACAAAGAGATTCTCCCATCAGATCAGATCCGGGTCTTTGGAACAGGTGCCGTCATTGATATCAGGAGCCTGTACATCATCGGTATCACAGCCCTACTCATGATCATTCTTATGTATATCACAAACAGAACCAAAGCAGGAAAATCCATGAGAGCCCTTTCACAGGATAGGGATGCCGCTGAGCTTATGGGCATAAATGTCAGCAGGACCATTTCATATACATTTTTTCTAGGCTCCTCACTTGCTGGAGCCGCCGGTGTACTGATAGGCGTCTACTACAGCACCATCAATCCCCTCATGGGTGCCACGCCAGGACTGAAAGCCTTTGTTTCTGCTGTAATCGGTGGAATAGGAATTATTCCAGGAGCGGTCTTCGGTGGATTTTTCCTTGGCCTTCTGGAAACACTGGTCAGCTCCATGGGCGGATCTCTATACAAAGACGCTGCAGCATTTCTGATCCTGATCATTGTACTCCTTGTAAGACCCACCGGTCTATTAGGGTATAAAGACAACGAAAAGGTATAGGTGTACATATGAAATCTATTATGAATCGCAATAATCTCATAAAAACCCTACTCATCCTGGCTTTCTATACTGCTGTGATGGTGATGATGAATGCCGGCATCATTGATTCCTACATTTTTCTGAACATCGTAAGCATCGGCATCAACATCATTCTGGCTGTCAGCCTTAACCTCATCACAGGATTTACCGGCCAGTTCTCGCTAGGACATGCCGCGTTCATGTCCATAGGAGCTTATGCTTCTGGTATCCTCACAGCAAGGCTAGGCCTGCCCTTTATCGCAGGTATTCTGGGTGCGGCTGCTACTGCAGCTCTGGCGGGGCTTTTAATCGGTATTCCTACGCTCAGACTCAAAGGGGATTATCTGGCCATCGCAACCTTGGGATTCGGTGAGATTGTAAGAATCATCGGGCTGAACTGGAAATATGGCGGTGGGGCAATGGGACTTAACGACATTCCCCGTTATACCAGCTGGACATGGCTCTTTTCCCTTATTGTCCTCACCATTGTGGTCATCTCGAATTTCATTTCCTCCTACAACGGACGGGCTGTAATTTCCATAAAGGAAGATGAAATCGCATCCAGATCCATGGGAGTCAACACCAGCTACTATAAGGTCCTGGTCTTTTCCCTTGGAGCGCTCTTTGCCGGTGTTGCAGGTTCCCTTTATGCCAACTTCTTCTATTTCATCAAACCGGATTCTTTCGGGTTTATGAAATCTGTAGACATCCTGGTCATTGTGGTTATGGGTGGTCTGGGCAGCATCAGGGGCTCTGTGATCAGCGCCATCACCCTTTCTCTTCTATCTCTTTCTCTTCAGGGAATACCCGAATTGAGAATGGTCATCTATGCCGTCATCCTGTTCATCATGATGGTATACAAACCTCAGAGAATTCTGGCTAAATTCAGAAAAATGATTTTGAAGGAGGCATAGCCATGGAACTGTTAAATGTATCGAAGCTTTCAAAGGAATTCGGTGGAGTCAAAGCTGTTCAGGATATAGACATCGTCATTGAAGAAAATGAGATCACAGGAATCATCGGTCCTAATGGAGCCGGTAAAACGACTTTCTTCAATCTTCTGACCGGAATCTACAGCCCCACCTCAGGTGAAATCACCTACAATCTTGAAGAGGAAGTGAAGAGCCGCCAGCTGAAGCCTCAAAGGATGGCCAGATACGGCATTGCCAGAACTTTCCAGAATATCCGCCTCTTCAAGGAGATGACTGTATTTGATAACGTACTTCTCGGATACCATTCCAATATGAATTATGGTGTACTGTCTTCCATATTAAGACTGCCATCTTACTTCACGGGAGAAAAGCAGGCCTCGGATAAGGTGACAGAGCTCCTTAGAATCTTCAATCTTCTGGAAAAGAAAAATGAAAAAGCCAGAAACCTGTCCTATGGAGATCAGCGTAAAGTGGAGATTGCAAGAGCTCTGGCTTCAGATCCCAAGGTACTTCTCCTTGATGAACCCGCGGCAGGTATGAATCCCAATGAAACCAATGAGCTCACAAAACTCATCCGCTGGGTCAAGGATGAATTCGGTCTGACCATCGTTCTTATTGAACATGATATGTCTCTTGTCATGAAACTCTGCGACAAGATCTTTGTGTTCGACTATGGTCATCTCATAGCTGAAGGAAATCCGGAGAGCATACAGAATAATGAAAAGGTTATCAAAGCCTATCTCGGAGGTGACTATGTTGCTCAAGCTAAATAATCTGTCCGTCCATTATGGAGCCATTCAGGCTCTCAAGGATGTGTCGTTCCATATTCAGGAGGGTGAGATTGTCTCTCTCATCGGCGCTAACGGATCAGGAAAGACCACTACCCTTCGGACCATTTCGGGGCTGGTGAAGAAAACATCAGGTGATATTCTCTACAGTGGAAAAGATATCTCTAGAACCCTGGCATCAGACATTGTTAAGCTCGGACTATCTCATGTACCGGAAGGAAGAAGAATCTTCCCTAGGATGACCGTCTATGAGAATCTGGAAGTCGGTGCCATCACAAGAAAGGATAAGGAAGGAATTTCCAGAGACTTTCAGCGATCTTTTGAACTTTTTCCAAGACTTCTTGAAAGAAAGCACCAGATGGCAGGAACTCTTTCCGGTGGCGAACAGCAGATGCTGGCCATCGCCAGAGGACTGCTCTCAAGACCGAGGCTCCTCCTTCTGGACGAACCCTCAATGGGTCTTGCCCCGCTTATTGTGGAAGAGATTTTCAGTATCATAACCGACATCAACAAACAAGGGACGACCGTCCTTCTGGTGGAACAGAATGCAAACCTCGCCCTGAAATATTCTCATCGCGGGTACATCCTGAAGAACGGTTATGTCGATATGGAAGGTGATTCCAAGGATCTTTTCAATAACGAAGAAATCAGAAAAGCCTACTTAGGCGGATAAATAATGACCAGATGATCATGATACATATCACAATCATCTGGTCATTTTCTCAGCTCTTATATATTTCTCCGGAAACAATGCACTCCCCTGTTTCCCATACAAGAACCGTTTCGTGCTCCTGATCTTCAAAATTGAAGAAATCCTCCTGAGGCACTTCAAACTCCGTTGTTCTCGTTGTTTCCATCCGATTGACAAAAAACAGTCCGCCCAGAAGGATAACGATGATAAGAGGAAGGAGCACCACAATGGCAAGAACTGCGATGAGTGATCCGTTGCTTCTCTTATTGACTCTGGTCCCTGACACCGCATTTATTCTGTCATTGGTGAGATCTTCTGAGCATCTGGGGCATACGTTGAAATGAGCTTCCACCGCTGTGCCGCATGAAGGGCATCTCTCCTTAAGTGAAGCTCCGCAGCGAGGGCAGCTCAGGTAGCTGTTCTGCACCGTTTCTCCACAGCTCGCGCAGGACAGAGAGGAATAGTTCTCCCTGAAAATCAGATAAATGATCAGCCCGATAAGTGAAGGAACAAACACCGCAACGATTGTCCAGAGCACTGCATTCATCCCTCTCTCTGTGGCATCACGATAGACATAGACACCGATGAGTACTGGAACCACCAGAAACAGCCCGATAATGATGATGAATGGAATTAATGAGGCTGCTATCATTGCATTCATAAATTCATAACCTCCTTATTCTGTACAAGTTTATTCAGTCCGTAAAACATTAGAACAATGGCTCCCGACATGAAAAGGAGCAGGAACGCCATGACAAAAATCATCCATGAAGCCATAGGAATGAAGCGTGATATGATGAGCGCAAATGAAAAATCCATCAGAGCCATCCCTGTGGTCGCCATAAAGATGATCAGTTTCCGTTCTTTTCTCTCTTTTTCGAGAGAACGAAGATGGGTTTCATTTAAGTAAGGTTCGAGCATATATGACCCGTCTTTTTCATTTTTCAGCTTTTCCTCATTAAAAAGCGCAGTCAACAGATCATCCGGTTTCCTAAAGTCTTTCATCTTCCAGTGCCTCCCTTAATTCCTCTCTTGCCAGATGAAGTCGGGACTTCACAGTTCCTTCTTTGATACCGGCCATGGAGGAGATTTCTTTCACCGAGTAACCTTCGTAGTAATGAAGAACCACAACAAGTCTTTTCCTGTAATCCAGTCTTTTCAGTGCTTCATTCAGTCTGTCGTTCCCGTCTGGAGTGTGAGTGTTCTTCTGTACATCCGTAAAGTACTCTCTTTCTTCATTACTCATGAAATTCAGAAACATGCCTTCAAATGCCCTTTTCTTCAGAAGGGTTCTGAAGCTGTTGACACAGACTTTTGTGATCCAGGGGTAGAATTCCTGAAGAGGGTCATAAGTATCCCAGCCTTTAAGCGCTCTCAGCCAGGTCTCCTGATACAGCTCATCCGCTCTTTCCCTGTCTCTTTCAAGCTTCAGACAGAGGTGGTAGAGTCTTTTCGAATATTTTTCGACAAATCCCTCCAGCATCTTATCCCATCCCCCCTTCCTTACTTCATCCTCTTACCTATATATACTTTATTATATTCAAAAAGGTTCATTTATTTATCTTTTTTTCCTGAATTTATATTCAGAAAGTCAAAAACCCAAGATTTCACTTAGTTCTAAGTGAAATCTTGGGTTGTTCTATATAACCGGTTCATAATCCTGTGGTCTGATCTCTTCTTGTAACCTCTTTCATAATCTCATCCAGGAGTCTATGTGCACTCTCTTCTTTGGAGAGTTCTCCAAATGCAGTCATCTTTCCATCCTTTGCATAAAGGATGATGCTGTTCTTCTCCTTGCCGAATACCATCCCTTCGGAAATGTCGTTGGCTGCGATAAAGTCCAGATTCTTCCTTTCCAGTTTCTCCCTGGCATGGGCTTCCAGATCTTGTGATTCTGCGGCAAATCCGATAAGGATCTGATTCTTTTTCTTTTCACCAAGACCTTTCAGAATATCCTTGTCCTTGACAAGTTCCAAAGTGAAACTGTCTTCACTCTTCTTGATCTTATGCTTAGAAATTTCTCTGACTTTAAAATCCGATACTGCAGCAGCCATAATCACCATATCCGTATCATCATAACACTTCAGGATTTCATGATCCATTTGCTCATTGGTGAGTGCACTTACTGTTTTAATGCCGTCAGGCACAGATGCGGTAAGGTGTCCATGAATGAGGGTAACGTCTGCGCCTCTGTCTTTCAGGGCTTTGGCCAGTGCAATACCCATTTTCCCTGACGAACGATTGGTCAGGACCCTCACCGGATCCACAGGGGCTTCTGTTCCTCCTGCAGTCACAATGACCTTCCTTCCTGCAAAATCCTTCTTAGGATAAAGGAGCTTCATTATCTCATCAAATATATCATCTACTACTGCAAGTTTCCCTTCACCGACATCACCGCAGGCGAGTCTTCCCGCACCAGGGCTTACGAAGGTGTAGCCTATGCTCTTAAGTTTTGCGATATTCTCCTGAACCATAGGACTCGCATACATCTGGGTGTTCATAGCCGGTGCGATGAGCACCTCAGCTTTAGTCGCCATGATGGAGGTGCTGATGAAATCATCCGAGATGCCATGAGCCATTTTCCCGATGATATTGGCTGTAGCCGGAACAACTGCAAATACATCCGCTTTTTTCGCCAGGGAGATATGTGCTATCTCATAGGCTTTCGGTTCATCAAACATGTCCGTAATCACCGGATTCTGGCTCAGACTCTGAAAGCTCAGCGGAGTGACAAATTCCTGGGCAGATTTTGTCATTGCCACGTCAACGTTGATGTTGTGTTTCTTCAGTCTGGAAACCAGTTCGAGCGCTTTATAGGCCGCTACTCCACCCGTTACACAAAGCACAACGTTTTTCATGTTACTTCACGCCGTCTTTGAGTGTTTCATACTCGATAAGACCTGCATTCACTTCGTTAACTGCTACGGAAAGAGGATTGACACTTGTCGCCGCTACGAGCGGCTGCTGACCGTCGATGATCTGTCTTGCCCTTCTTGAGGTGATGGTCACCAGGCGATATCTGTTTTCTACTCTGTTTAGTAATTCTGTTACTGATGGTTCTATTAATGAACTCATTATAATTCTTCCTCCTTCAAGGTTAAAATTTCGTTTGTTACACGGGTGACACGGCATCTTTCTGCTCTTACGATACACATAAGATCGCTGTATGCCTGATCTACGGTGTGATTGGTGATGGCATAGTTGTATTTTGAAACATAGTTGATCTCATTATATGCAGATTTGAACCGCGTCAGAAGGGACTCCGGTGTTTCGCTTCCTCTTCCGATGATTCTCTTTTTCAGTTCATTCATGGAAGGAGGAAGGATAAAGATGAAAATCCCCTCAGTGGTGTTCTCCTGAACATTCAGTGCACCCTGTATATCGATTTCCAGAATCACGTCTGAGCCTGCAGCAAGTTTTTTCTCCACTTCAGCCCTTGGTGTTCCATAGAAATTTCCATATACTTCAGCAAATTCCAGGAACTCGTCATTCTCGATTTTCCTCTGAAACTCTTCTCTCGTGACAAAATAATAACTTTCACCTTCCACTTCGCCCGCTCTTGGTGCTCGGGTGGTCATGGAAACGGAGTTCCATACGTGATTGCCGCAGTTTGTCTTGTATGCCTCACACACTGTACCTTTACCTGCTCCTGACGGTCCAGATATGACCAGGAGTAAACCTCTATTCATCTATACCTACCTCATCTGCAATATCATCCTTGGTCTCCAGTCTATGGGCAACTGTTTCAGGCTGCACCGCGGAAAGAATGATATGATCAGAATCCGTAACTACTACAGCTCTTGTTCTTCTTCCGTAGGTGGCGTCAATCAGCATTCCTCTTTCTCTGGCTTCCTGTATGATTCTTTTGATCGGTGCAGATTCGGGAGATACGATGGCCACGATTTTGTTTGCTGACACAATATTACCGAAGCCTATGTTCACTAATTTGATGTTCATATTCTCACTCCTACTCTATATTTTGCATTTGTTCTCTGATTTTCTCAATTTCATTTTTGATGAGGAGCACAAGATTGGTGATCTCGATGTCAACGGATTTTGATGCCATGGTATTGGCTTCACGATTCATCTCCTGAGCGAGGAAATCAAGTTTTCTTCCCACCGGCTCTTTCTCATCCAGAAATTTTTCAAGCTGCTCCATATGGGAAAGCAGTCTCGTTATTTCTTCATCTATGCTGGATTTATCTGTATAGAGAGCAATCTCAAGCGCAAGTCTCGACTCATCCACAGGAACGGTGTCAAGAAGTTCACCGATTCTCTTCTCCAGTCTTTCTTTATATAAAGGAATGACCATCCTGTCTTTTTCCCTGACACTTTCCACCATGCTGACAATTTCCTTTGCCTTTGACAGCATATCCGATTTCAGGGATTCTCCTTCAACAGTCTTCATTTCAAGCATGTTTCTGGAAGCGCCTTCCACAGCTTTTTCCAGCAGGCTCCAGATTTCATCGATGTTCTCTTCTTTCTCTTCTGTAAAAACCACATCGGGGAATCTGGCTAAAAGAGAAACTGATATATCGTCCTTAAGTGAGAATTCCTCCCCAAGACCTCTCAGGATATCCATATACCCTCTGGCAAGATTTCGATTGGATTTTACCGCAGTATCTTCTCGTGCATAATTCTTGTAGGTGATGAACACATCGATTTTTCCTCTGGAAATATATTTTGAAATCAGCTTTCTTACACGATCTTCCAGCGTCATAAGACTCTTTGGCATTCTGATATTCATATCCAGATATCTGTGATTAACTGCTCTCATTTCCACTAGAAAACTTCGTTTTTCATCGTCGAACATGGCTCTTCCAAAACCTGTCATGCTTTTAATCATCATAAGCCTCCAATTTATTACTCTTCATTATATGCTTTAAACCCGAATCTAATCAAGCATTATCGGTATCTTCAAGATACAGGTCCTTTTCGAACCATTCTCTTACATCAAGCGGATCCTTATAGATGGATAATGCAACCATAAGCTTGATCCTTGCTTTCTGTCCGGGAAGACTGTCGCCGAAGATTACACCCATATTGCGCAGGTGCTTTCCTCCACCTTCATACCCGTAGCTGCCATAAACCCTTCCTTCGTAGCATCTTGAAACAATCACCACATGGATATTTCTTGATAGTGCGTAACGGATTCCTTCCACCATCTGCGGCGGCACATTTCCGCGCCCGAAAGCTTCGATGACGATACCCTTGGAGCCTTTGTCAACAAGGAACTTAAGGTAGGACGAGTCCATACCGGCAACCGTCTTGATGAGATCCACATCAGTGACCAGCTGCTCGATGTTGTGCACCTGCCTGACATCATTGCTCCTGTAATAGATGACACGGTTGTTGTCGACTATACCCAGCGGTCCGAAGGATGGCGTGCGGAAAGCGTTGAGGGATAACGAATTTGTTTTTGTGACTTCCTGAGCGGCATTGAGTTCACCATTGAGGCATACAAGAACGCCTCTGTTCCTGGATTCAGCTGACGAAGCCGTTACTATGGACTGTGCAAGATTTGAAGGCCCGTCATAGCCGAGTTCGGAACCTGAACGCATGGCTCCTGTAAAAACGATGGGAATCTGGGTATCTATGGTGAGATCAAAAAGAAATGCGGTTTCCTCCAGTGTATCGGTACCATGAGTAATGACTACACCATCAGGTTTATCCTCTTTTATGATATTCAACGTGAACTTCCTAAGATCCATCATTTTTTCCATGGTCATGTGAGGACTTGGAAAGGAGCTGAAGTTATACGAAATGACCTCCGCATGTTTCTCGATTCCAGTGACCATGTGCATGATTTCTTCGCCTGTGAGTGAAGGAACTGCCGCTTTGATTTTGGGATCCACTTTCATGGAAATGGTTCCACCATTGAAAATAACTACAATTTTTTTCATTGCATCTATCCTTAATCCTCTTTCTTTTTTTCTGCAAAATACTGATAAAGATAAGTCAGGATCCTTCCGTTATAGAGCTTCCTGTTCTTATGCGATTTTCTGCCGAACGCTTTTTCAAATCCTTCAACAGCAGATAAGACATACATATCAAAATCTTCATGTACCGCCTTGTCACGCCCCATCTTCTCCATGAGCATTCTTATGGTTTCAAGCTCTCCAAGACGCTCACCATAAGGCGGGTTCGTGATGATGGTGACATTTTTCTCCGTATATTTCAGATCCATAAAATCAGAATGCTTGAAAAAGATGTTATTGAAAACTCCAGCTTTCTTTGCATTCATCTTTGCGGTTGACAGAACATAGGTGTCATTGTCATATCCGGTAATAGAAGTGTTCAGGGATTTCACCTGATTTCTTGCACCGTCTCTGACCTGGGGATAGATGTCCTTAGGAAAGCTTGGCCAGGATTCCGAAACAAACTCTCTGTCCGCATTTGGTGCGATATTTCTGGCAATCATTGCCGCCTCGATAAGAATTGTACCTGAACCGCAGAATGGATCGATAAGCGGTCTAGAACCGTCATATCCCGAAATGAGCACAAGTGCCGCGGCCAGTGTTTCCTTGAGAGGTGCAGCACCTGAATGCTCTCTATAGCCTCTTCTGTGGAGACCTGCTCCAGAAGTATCTACCGTAATCGTGGCGATATCTTTAAGCAGAGCGATTTCGATCTTGTACACTGCACCGGTTTCCGCGAAAATTTCACGGTCATAGGTTTTTTTCATGGATTCGACTACCGCTTTCTTTACGATACTCTGGCAGTCGGGTACACTGTGCAGCTGACTTTTCACGGATTTTCCCACTACGTGCATCTTTCCGCTTATGGGAATCAGCTCTCCGAAATTAATAGCCTTTGTACCTTGAAAGAGTTCTTCGAATGATAACGCTTTAAATTCTCCAAGTTTTATGAGTACTCTTTCTGCTGTTCGAAGATGAATATTGCATATGGCGATATCCATCTCATCCCCATCAAACTCCACTTTACCATTTTCCACTTTCAGGTCTTCATATCCCAGTTCTTTCAGTTCATTGGATAAGATTTTCTCTATACCGAATGCACAGGTGGCGATGAGTCTGTAATCCATTTAAACTTCTCCTTTGAGTGTCAGTGAGAGAGGACAGTGGTCCGAACCCATGATTTCGTTGTATATGGCAGCATCTTCGATGTCTCCCAGCACATTCTCGGAAACCACAAAGTAGTCGATTCTCCAGCCCACATTCCGGTCACGTGCACGGAATCTCTGATCCCAGTATGTGTAGATCACCTTTTCGGGATTGGCAGCTCGATATACATCGACAAATCCATGACTCAGAAGTTTCGAGAACCAGTTTCTTTCTATATCCAGAAATCCGGAGGTCTTTCTGTTGCTTTCAGGATTCGCAAGGTCTATCTCATTATGCGCCACATTGAAATCTCCGGTGATGATCACCTTTCTGCCTGCTTCTTTCAGTTCATTGAACTTCAGAAGAAGATCATCATAGAACTTCATTTTATAGGCGAGTCTTTCTTCTCCTCTTCCGCCGTTGGGGAAGTAGATACCGAATATCGCATAGTCACCCACATTCACCTGAAGGACTCTGCCTTCCACATCATAGATTTCGATTCCGCAGCCCTTTATGATTTCATCCACAGCGATGCGGCTGTAGACCGCAACAGAGGAATAGCCTTTTCTAATGCCTGAGTGCATGGTCAGGGTATATCCCAGCTCCTTCAGCAGAATCTCCTCTACGAGCTGGTCCTCCTGCATTTTTGTTTCCTGTATAAAAAGGATGTCCGGATCAAGTGCGATCACACTCTCTTTGAATCCCTTCTTCATTATTGCTCTTAGTCCATTTACATTCCATGATACGATCTTCATTCGTTACCTTCCTTTGTATAGATATCCACTGCATTTCTACCATCGATCTCTTCAAGCATCACTTTAACCAGTTCGTTTCTGGAAGTGGGTACATTCTTCCCGACATAATCTGCTCGGATAGGCAGTTCACGATGTCCTCTGTCGATCAGGACCGCCAGCTGTATGCTTTTGGGTCTTCCGTTTTTGGTGACAGCATCCAGTGCAGCTCTTACTGTACGTCCGGTATAGAGCACATCATCGACCAGAATCACCTTCTTATCTTTGATCGGCACTTCAATCAGCGCATTCCGGATAAATGGCGTATCATAGTCCTCTTCCAGATCATCACGATAAAGTGTAATGTCGACACTAGCGACAGGAAGCAGAACGTCTTCAAACTTCAGTATGTTCTCTCTGATTCTTTCTGCAAGAGGTACACCTCTTCTTTTGATTCCTATAAGTACGAGATCCTCAACACCTTTGTTTTTCTCTACAATTTCATGTGAGATTCTGACCAGAGCTCTTTCAATTGCTTTTTCATCTAAAAGTCCAGCTTTAAAATCCATAAACACCATAGAAACGCAGTTTCTATGTTATGACACCACCTTTCCATTTTTTATATAATCACTGATATTTATTGAAAACACTATTCTGATATCATTTTATTATACTAAATAATCCTAGCCATGGGCTAGGATGTGTTCATTATTTGTTAATATTATTCATTTATTGTTCTTATTCTTCTCCATACGATGCAGCTTTATCAGGAACTCTCTGAACTCATCATGCACCGGTGCGGAAAACTGAAGGTAACCCTTCAAAGGTGTCTCAAACCCCAGAGTTGCTGCATGCAGAAGCTGCCCTTTTATGCTTTCCTTCTTATGACCGTAAACATAATCTCCTGCAAGCGGGTGATGTAAAGAGGCCATATGCACTCTGATCTGGTGGGTTCTTCCCGTTTCTAGCTTTGCTTTAATCAGGGTATAATCCTTATATCTTCGGACGACCTCATAATGTGTAACAGCTCTTTTACCGTCTTCACTGATTGCCATCTTCAACCTGTCCTTTTTCGATCTTGCAAGAGGTGCATCCACTGTACCTCTGTCTTTTTTTACATTTCCATGGACTAGAGCATAGTACTCCCTCTTCATGGAATGATCTCTCAGCTGGCAGGAAAGATAACCGTGTGCCAGGTCATTTTTAGCCACAACCAGAATCCCAGTAGTGTCCTTGTCAATTCGATGAACGATTCCCGGTCTTAAGATACCATTGATTCCGGATAGGTCCGAAATATGATAGAGAAGCGCGTTCACAAGCGTATTATGGTAATTTCCTTGAGCAGGATGAACAACCATACCTTTATTTTTATTGACCACAACGACATCCTCATCCTCATAGAGAATATTGATGGGAATATCTGTCGCAGTGACTTCAAGTTCTTCAAGTTCGGGAAGTTCCAGAAGAATGCTGTCCTCTTCATGAACTTTAAAAGAGGGCTTTCTGACTTTCCCTTCAACCGTGATGCATTCCCTGTCGATGAGCTTTTGTATGTAAGAGCGGGAGAGGTCAGGCAGATTCTCGCTGAGATATACATCCAGCCTTTTCCCGTCCGCTTCTTTTTCTACCAGATACTGCAGTTCTTCCAAATTAATCCACTTCCTTCAGGATATAAATAATGAGCAGGCCCGTTCCGACAGTCACGCAGATATCCGCTACGTTGAATGTCGGGAAATAGTATGCCTCTTTCCAGTGCCATGAAATGAAATCAACAACAAATCCATAGCGCAGACGGTCAATGAGATTTCCGACGGCTCCTGTAAGAATCAGTGCATTACTTAGCGTAAACAGCAGTGTTTTCTTTTTTGTCTTGACGTAATTGACAAAGAGGACAACAAGAACGAGGAGTGTAACAGCGGCTAGAAGATATACTCTGCCCTGAAAGATTCCGAAAGCTGCTCCCCTGTTTTCCAGATAGGATAAATCAAAGAAACCTTTAATCACCGTAATATCCGGTTTCCCCTTTAAGGTGTCTATCGCCCAGATCTTTGTAAGATAATCTAGTATCAGTCCGATGATGAATATGATGTATATCATGTTAGCCTCCATATTTCACTGGTATTTTTCATAATCTCTCTCAGGGTATCCATATTTATGGTCTGCTGACTGTCGGAGCAGGCGCTGTCCGGATCAACATGGGTTTCGATCAGCAGGCCGTCAGCTCCTGCCATGATCCCTGCAAGGGCCATGGGCTTGACGAGTTCCCTGACGCCGGTTCCATGACTTGGGTCCACAATGACAGGTAAGCGGCAGTTCCTGTCAAGATAAGCCACTGAATTCAGATCCAACGTATTTCTTGTGGTGGTTTCAAACGTTCTGATTCCTCTTTCGCATAAAATCACCTGATCATTTCCGATGTTCAGGATATACTCCGCGGCATTTATCCATTCATTGACTGTAGCGCTGAAACCGCGTTTCAGGATGACGGGTTTGCCAAGCTTCCCCACCTCTTCAAGCAGTACATAGTTATACATGTTTCTGGAACCGATCTGGATGATGTCCACGATATCAGCTGCCTTTTCGATATCTCTCAGATCAAGGATTTCCGTGGAGATAACCATATCAAATTCTTTTTTGATAATTGAGAGTATCTCGAGACCTTCATCTTTCAGGCCCTGAAATGCGTAGGGTGAGGTTCTTGGCTTGAAGGCTCCACCTCTAAGCACATCCACGCCCATTTCTTTGAGATCACAGGCAATCTTTCTCATGGTGTCCAGATTTTCCACCGAGCAGGGTCCCGCAAAGAAAACAGGATCCTCCATAAGTGTCTTGTTACCGATTTTTATTTTTACTTTCCCGAGGGAAAGATCCATTGTCTTCTGTATCATTTAATTACTCCAATATACTGGTCAGAGCCTGCAGAATCTCTTCTTCCGCAACCTGTACCTTTATTACGGGTTCACCGATCTTCTGAAGCAGTGTGAACCGCATATGTTCATCATTTTTTTTATCTTTTTTCAATGCATCCATCAGCTTTTCTCTGCTGACGCCGCTCAGCTTTTCTTTCATTTCATATTTCTTCAGAATCGCTATAACCTGCTTTCTCACAAAAGGGTCGAGATCATTCTTCATTTCGCTTAATGCAAGCTCAGCGATCAGCCCAAGCCCCACAGCTTCACCATGGGTGATTCCACCGGAAAGCACACTTTCCACGGCATGGCCGACATTATGACCAAGATTGAGGATGTTTCTTATCCCTGTATCTCTGAAATCTTCTTCCACAACCTTTATCTTGATGCTCAGTCCGCGTCTTATGAAGGATTCAAGAGGAAGCTCAGTAATCTCATTATTGTATGCGCTCAGTTCTTCTAAAATAGAACCTGTCTCATCCAGAAGCCCATACTTGATGATTTCACCCAGACCGCTTTTCAGATCTTCATCTTTCAGAGTATCCAGAAAATCCGTACAGATCAGGATTACATCAGGCTTTCTGAAGGTACCGATGTAGTTTTTGATTCCCTGGTAATTCACACCGCACTTGCCACCCGCCGAACTGTCACACATGGAAAGAAGTGTGGTGGGCACAAGTATGAACGGAATGCCTCTTTTAAACGTCGCGGCTGCAAAACCTGCGACATCTCCAGTGATTCCTCCTCCGATTCCGATCAGCGTTTCTATTTTCTGGTGTTCCCAAAGAAATGCATAGATTTTTTCCACTTCACTGAGTGTTTTATTTTCTTCAGTGGCTTCGTATAGATAAACGTTTTTGCTTTTCAGTAAACCACAAAGCTGAGGAGAAATTCCGAAGAGTTTTTTATCCACGACAAAAAGCGCATCTTCAGGCAGTATTTCAAAAATGCGGTGAATCTTGTCTATAAAACTGATATTCTCTTTTTTGAACCTAATATCATCCATATCATTTCCCTCATCAGATATCTTATCATATGCACACTGGCTTCACAAGAAAAGAGACTCTCAATAGAAAGCCTCTTCGATCCGTCACGACTATCCCTTAATCTCCAGCTCATCATCCAGATAGTCATCCAATTTGATTATTTCTTCGTCGGTTTCTTCACCCTTAATATCACTCATCTGATTCAGCCCGGAAACCTGAAGTGAACGAGTGCCTAAAGTTCCTCTTTCGATTTCGTCAGACGATGATGTGAATGAACTCATCTGACTTTCCATGAAGTTCAGCACTCTCATCTTGAAGTTCATGAATTCCATTCTGTACTTTTCATATTCCCGTTTGATTCTCTCATTCTCCTTATTGGAGTTTTCAATGATCCCCTGGGCTTTGGCATGGGCATTTTCAAGGATATGTTCCGCTTCCTTCTCCGCCTGATTCTTAGTCGCGTCAGCGGTATTCTGTGCGAGAACCAGTGTGCTCTGGAGTGTTTTTTCAAGGCTCGCATAATGCTCGAGCTTTTCGTTGAAGCTTTCAATTTTATCCCTAAGGCTAGCATTTTCACGATATAACGCTTCGAAGTCCTCAACAATTTCATCTAAGAATTCATCTACCTCGTCTGTGCTGTAGCCTCTCATTGTTCTTTTGAAATCTTTGTTTGTAATCTCTACTGGTGTTATCTTCATGAACTCTACCTCCTACACTAAATTGAACCTACTCGAACTGATAGAATGCGATCCTCAGGTTTCCCTTCTGAGTTGTTCCTACGATCTGCCCTATCTTGAATTTACCTTTTTTCCTGATGGTGACGGTATCACCGTCTTTTATTTCCTTAGCCTTATCCCTTGTTTCGTGATAGTTTAGAAGAACCAGTCCTCTCTGGATCATTTCAAGGGCCTTGGTCCTTGAAGTTTTAGCCAGTTCCGCCACGACCACATCAAGTCTCAGTGAAGCAATAACGGCTTCTCTTCTGATCAGATTGGGCTGAAGAAACAATACTTTTTCGTCATAATCAAATTTTGTCACACTGACACTTGTCCGTCCGATCTGACTGAGGTTGTCCCTGATATAGTCCGCCATGGAATCAAGAACAATGAGATATGCTTTTCCGTCTTTCAGAAAAATATCCCCGAATTTCTCTCTTAAGATGCCGAGACTCATCACTGCACCCAGATAGTCTCTATGGGTGAGCACAATGTGAGTGTCCAGACCCTCTATTTCAAGAATGGACAGCGGATTGTTTCCATCGAAGTTCACAGCAAAAATCTTCCGTTCAAAAAAATCTTCTCCCAGAATATCAATGTCTCTGTACTCTTTCATCTGTGCGATTCTATTCCATACGCCCGGTGTATAGAACTCATCTGTATAATAGAAATAGCTGAAGCTCTTTGCTCTTTCAAGGGATTCAAAGAGCTTTGCCATTCTATAGGAATCTTCATCGTGAAAGGTTTTGATAAAACCTGCTTTATCCATTATTTCCAGTTCAGAAAACCTTTGAGTGTGTTTTCTTCCTTAGTTTCTCTTGTCACTTCAACGATTGAAGGTGAAAGGACGTATACACCATGCTCAACCTCCTGCAGATCACCTGAAAGTGCATAGGTGGCTCCGGCAATAAAATCAAGAAGTCTCTGAGCTGTTCTAGGCTCCAGTGCAGAAGTATTGACCACAACGATCATATTTGCTTTCAGACTCTCACAGATTTGAGGTGCTTCATCAAAAGTGCTGGGCTTGATGATATGAACTTTAGTATTATTCCCATGAAGATTAACGATTTTATTCTGTTCTTTCGCTTCTTTTCTTCTGCTCAGGATACTGTAGTTTTCCTTGGGTTCCATTGTTTCTTCCTCTTCCATTTCTTCCACTTCATAGTCATCGTAGATGTCCTCATCTTCAAATCCCATCATATTCTTGAACGATGTCATTATTTTACCCATTGTCTGTTCCTCCTCATATATTATTTGTTTCTTGATCCGAAAATCCCGGTTCCGATCCTGACCATATTGGAGCCTTCCTCCATAGCGGTGATATAATCCGTCGACATGCCCATGCTAAGAATCTCCATCGTCAGTCTTTCCCTTTCCTGCTCTTTTAACTCTGCAAACACTCCTTTCATTTTCCTGAAGTAGAATCTGTTTTCATCTTCATTCCCTTGGGGGATGATGGCCATGAGTCCTCTTATATTGATGTTTTTCAGCGGCTTCAGAAACTCGATGAATTCCGGAAGGTTCTTCAGCAGTATTCCAGCTTTCTGCTCTTCTTCACCGATATTGATTTCGATCAGTGCATCTACTGTGATATTCGCCTTCTCAGCCCGTTTGTCTATTTCCAGTGCAAGGGCTTCTCTGTCGAGAGATTGAATAAGGTAAGTCTTGCCGATGATCTTCCGGACCTTATTGGTCTGGAGACCGCCGATAAGATGCCATCTGATATCTTTTGGCAGCGCATCGAATTTCACTTCGAGCTCCTGAACTTTATTTTCACCGAAGTCTCGTATTCCGGAAGCATAGGCTTCCATGATTGCTTCATGAGGCTTTGTCTTTGATACAGCAATGAGGGTCACCCCATCAAGCAGCGTATCATTTACCTTTTCGAGATTATCTTTTATTGTGTTCAAAAAAGTCACGACTCCTATTTCTCTATTTCCTGAAGATAGCGTGGTGTTATCGGCTCTATGGAACCTTCGAGGATAATGATCGGCATTTTTTCCAGTTCCATTCTGATGCCTCTGTTTTTCATATTCCTCAGCTGATTGAACTCGCTTTCCACATAAGCTTCAAGCTTTTCATGATTGCCTACAGCCTTTATGACAAACGGGGCCGGCAGTTTTTTCCTGTTTATGGAAATGAATGCCCAGCTGCAGTAGATCTCAGAGGTCTCTGTAACTCTCTCTCCATTGATGGATATGGCATCGGCACCGTTCTGTTTAAGTTCGTTCAGGATCTTCAGCATATCTTCATTATGGATGATTCTAAGCCAGCTGTCTATGGAGTTTTCAGTTTCATCGACCTTCGGTTCTCCATCTGACATGGTTATGATATAACCCGAACCTCTGACTTCTTTATAGCCGAGGAGTTTCTCATTCCTCTTTAACTCATTGTCCAGCTCTTCCATGATGGATTTTGTGTCACTGCTTTTTTCTTCATAATCTTTGAGTTTCTCTTTCAGTTCATCCTGTGTTTTGCCAAGCCCTGCAATATCTGTCTTCAGTTTTTCATGATAGTTGACTGCATCCTGATAATCGCTCTGAATGAGGATGACATTGATTTTTCCGGTGGCCAGCTGAGCCCCCGTTGCAAGACCGATCCCCATGATCACCGATCCCATTAATACCATGATTTTATTAAATCGTATCATTTCTCTTTCCCTTATAGTATTTCTCAATGGCCAGTCTTCTGATCACCGCAAAGTTATTGAATATTCTTCCTCCGAAAACCACGACCGCTGCCAGATACATCGGCAGACCGAGTCTGTCGCCTAGAAAGGTCAGGGCTACCGCAATGATGGCATTCCCGAAAAACCCGGATATAAACACTATGTTGTCAAAAGTCTTACCCATATGAGCCTTCAGTGCACCAAGTACCGAATCCAGGCAGGTGAGAATGGCTACGGTCAGATAGGTGGTATAGGCATCAGGAATTCTGATATCAAGAAACAGCCCAAGAAGAATACCGACAAGTAATCCGATTACGATAATCATATGCTATTCTCCCTCCTCGATAAATGATGATGAAAAAGCCTTGTCATATCTCCCGATAATCAGATCATCAACCGGCTGAAACCGGATATCATAATACTCTAGTGCGCCATAGGACATGGCACCATGAAAAGCCACTGCACCGGACAGCTTTGCCTTATCACCGATCGCTTTGATCGTGATCTCTTCTCTTGGAGAGACTTTTTCATCATTGACCAGTATGAAGCTGTTGTTGGAACTTGATTTGATTCCAGTCTGTATGGAAATCCGCTTATCATTGATACTGATGGCTTCAGCACCTGCGAACTTCAGTTCATTAACGATATACACCAGTTCCGCATCTGTCATATAGTTGAAATTCTGAGGATCAAGTAGAGGATCCGTAGGTTTGAGACTGATGGTCAGTCCCTGCCCCTTGACATCTACGAGTCCCAGAAGCATTCTGGACTTGTCCAGTTCATCCTTGAGGAGAAGATTGGCCTCATCTGTTGATGAAGCGAAAGTCTCATAGTTTTTCAGATCCGCAGTCAGCTTGTCGTTCAGTTCGATCATGGCAGCTTTCTCTTCCTTGAGCATTTCTATTTCCTGTAGAAGATCTTCAGTTTCCTGAACCGTCAGTTTCTTCACCGGGTTCTGAATCTGTTTGTACTGGTATGCCAAGAGGAATCCCAGAACAACAAAGACCAGTGCCAGTACCCATTGTTTGCTTCGGCTATTCTTATTTCTTTCCATCTTTATCCTTTTCTTTAACCATCACCGTTAACAGGTGATTCCACATCTTCGGTAGGCTCAGCCAGCTTGGTTTCATCAAATACAACAGGTTCATCTACATAGGAAATATCCACATACCCTTTTACTGTCGAAAGATTCCCTTCAGAAATGATATTTATTGCCGCATTAAGTTTTTCTTTCAATGAATCCGTGTAACCCAACCGGATTTCCAGATCATTGTAATAGGTTCTGATGTTTGTCATATCACTCAGATCAATCTTTGTAAAAATGATTTCACTGATGTTTCTTTCCTGCAGATACCGGAACTCTTCAAGAACCTTTATCTTATCCTGTGATTCCGGATACAGGTTTTCACCGAGTTTCGGCAGCTCCACCTGATCAATCAGTGTCACACCTTCCACCGGGTTTGTCCCAGTTTCCAGAAGCACCCCTTCACGGGTCAGAAGACTTGTGATGCCATCCTTGTAATAATTGACTTCAGCTTTCTTTTCACTGATCTTCACAACTAACGTAGAAGGAAACTTCCTTGTTATTCGCATATCTTCAAGATAGGGCTGCTTCCCGATACTCTCTTCCATCTCATCCGAGGAAAAAAGAAAAATGTTCTCACCGGTCAGCTTCTTCCCTTCTTCTTCGATAAGTGAGGAAGGAATCTTTTCATTCCCTTCGATGATGATACCGCTGATGTTGAAATATGGTGCATTGGTGACAAATATCCCCAGCGAAATCATGACTATAATCAGAAGTAATAAGGTTATCCTTCTTCTTCTTTTTTTCTTTCTCTTTCTGATTCGTTCCTGAACTTCTTGTAAGCCCATTGTTATCACTTCCCTCAGGTATCACTATCTTCTGTTTCCGTTATGATTCATTTTCTCAGTCCGAGGATCAGATTCCTCTCTGGACTGTCTTGAGATATTCAGGAGAACACCGACAGCGGCAAGATTAACCACAAGCGATGTGCCTCCAGCACTGATAAATGGCAGTGTGACACCTGTTACAGGAAATGCACCGATAACAACTGCAATATTGATGAGAGACTGCAGAGCAAAGACCGCTGTAATCCCTATGGCTAGAAGCTTTCCGAAACTGTCCTTGGCATTGAGTGCGATTCTGATGCCTCTCCAGATGAGTACCATGATCATCAGGATGAGCATCATCCCCCCAATCAGTCCCAGTTCTTCAACTACTACTGCAAAGATAAAGTCGTTCTGAGCTTCAGGAAGCCAGAATGCCTTTAGTCTTGACATTCCGATCCCCTGGCCGAATACACCTCCGCTGGTCAGTGCGTAGAGTGACTGAACCAGCTGATGTCCAGCACCCTGAGCATCTGCAAAGGGATCGCCGAAGTTCAGAAATCTTCTCATTCTATAGGGTTCCAGCACCATTGCACCGATAAGGCCTGCAGCACTCAGTGAAATGTAGGCGGCATTCTGGAGAAGAGTGGCTCCTGAAAGGAAAATCATAATCAATGAGGTGATCATAAGAATCGCGGCAATGGAAAGGTTACTCTGTATGAGTATGATAACGCCGACAAAAACCACCGCCATGATAAACACTTTCCTTGAAGGAGCAACAGGCTTCTTTGGATGGGTTTCGAGTCTTTTCAGTGTATTCGCAGCATAGAGCACCATAACGAACTTGGCGAGTTCTGAAGGCTGAAGTGACATCGGTCCAAGTCTGATCCATCTGCTCGCACCTTTGGTCGGGTCAAACAGAATAACAGCTACATTCAGGATGAGTATTACAAAAACAGCAAGTTTTGTGAGCTGCATGGAATACCTGTGATAGTTGAAATTACTGAACCCTACGATCATCAGTGAAAGTCCCAAAGCAGCAAAGAAGCCCTGTCTCATGACATCACGATATGCAGCGAATCCCTTGGCGACATTCTCATAGCTTGAAGCACTGTAGACCATAAGCAGTCCGAAAAGCACGAGGGCAATGGTCACAGCAAGCAGAACGAAGTCTACTTCCCTATATTTCACTTTGTTTTTTTTACGTCTCTTGCTCTTAGAGGGCAAGTCATTTCTTTTTGTCATCTGCTTTGCATTATTCATGACTTCCTCCTACTAACATTCTGTACTGACCCTACATGAGCAGATAAGTTATGATGACCATCATCAGCGTCACGAGTCCAAATACCAATACTACTTTATTCTCTTTCCATCCTACCGCTTCAAAATGATGATGTATGGGCGCTATTCTGAAGAATCGCTTTCCAGTTTTCTTGAAGTAAAGGACCTGTATAATCACCGACAAGGTTTCCACTACATAGATGAGCCCTACAAGAATGAGCAGCAGTTCAGTTCTTGTCATAAGTGCCATAATCCCTACAGCACCACCAAGCGCAAGGGATCCCGTATCACCCATGAATACTTTTGCAGGGTATCTGTTGAAGTAGAGAAACCCTAGAAGCCCTCCGATGAGTGTCAGAGCAAAGAAGAATACTTCCTGGTCCCCTGACCTCCACGAGATGAGTGCATAAAAAATCACTACAATAATCGTCACTGTTGAGGAAAGACCATCTATACCATCCGTCAGATTAACCGCATTGGTTGCAGCTGCAAAGAAAATGACAACGAACAGGATATACAGTAGGCCCAGATGAATCTCATATCCGAGGAACGGAATCATAAGACTTTTATAATCAAACCCAAAATAAAGAGTGCTTCCCGCAAGAAGTCCGAAAACGAGCAAATAGAGCATCTTATGCTTTGCACTGAGCCCGTCGGATGATTTCTTCTTCACTTTGAGATAGTCATCCAGAAAGCCGATGAGTGAAAAACTTAAAGTGACAAGAATCATAAACATGACCTTGGGATTGAATCCCGAAAGCACAAAGCCCATAAGTGTAAGAACACTTAAAAATATGAACCCGCCCATACTGGGAATACCCTGCTTTGTCAGATGAGATTTTGGTCCGTCCAGTCTGACATTCTGACCGAACTTGAAGCTTCTCAGCTTCTCGATGATATAGGGTCCGATCATCAGGGCAGCGACCATACTTAAAACCAGAGAAATCAGTGCAGTCTCCATCAGTTTCTACCTCCAAGTTTTTCTAGGACTGGTATAAAACGCTCAAAGTACATTCCCCTTGATGCTTTGATCAGAACTGTATCATCTGCTCTTAGAAGTTCTCCGATTTTTTCTTCTGCTTCTTCGTATGTTCTGAATCCAACCGCATCACTGCCATAGGTTGAAACCATCTCATCCATATATTCACCTACTGCAACAAAAAGATCGATATGCTTGGACTTCGCATGATAGGCAACGGATCTGTGCGCTTCTTTTGATTCAGTACCGAGCTCTTTCATGGTGCCGATTATCGCAACTTTTCTACCTGAAAAATTATCCAGATAATCAAGAGCTGCTTTAGTCGAATCGGGATTGGCATTGTAGCAGTCATTGATCAGCGTAAGTCTGTCCATTCGGATAAGATCCATTCTCATGGAGCTTTTCATGATTTCAATATGGGCAAGATCTTCGTCTTTCAGACCCAGTTCTCTTGCTACTGCATAACATAAAATACCGTTCTGGATATTGTGTCTGCCGGGAATTTCAAGATGGATGACTTCCTTATTCTTATTCACGGTGAATTCTATACTGTCTTCATTCACTTTAAGGTTTCTTGCGATATAGTCACCCCGTGTAAGTCCTCCATAAAGAATACGATATGGCTTATTCTGTACAGATTTCAGGTACTCGTCATCTCCATTTAACACAAGAAGAGACTCCCTGCTGAAAAAATCCGTAATTTCCATCTTCGCCTTCAGAATATTTTCCTGTGATCCGAGATGCTCGATATGGGACAGTCCGATATTTGTAATTACGGCAATATCAGGCTGTGCGACTCTTGCAAGATTATGAATCTCAAGGGGTGCACTCATCCCCATTTCCAGAATCGCGTAATCATAGGAATCATCCAAGGAGAAAATCATAAGTGGAAGACCCAGCTCATTATTATAGTTCCCAGATGTCTTGAACACCTTGTATTTTTTAGACAGCATACCATGCAGGATATCCTTTGTAGATGTTTTACCTGTAGATCCGGTAATTCCAATGATCTTTAGATCCAGTGTTTTTCTGTAGTAATAGGCAAGATCAAGTATAGCTCGATAAGTGCTGCTTACCTTAAGCACTGCTTTTCCCTGGGGAACTTCCCCTACTTCGATATTCTCAACTACGGCAACGCTGGCGCCTTTACTGAAAGCATCCATATACAGCTCATTACCATCAAAATGCTCACCCTTTATTCCGATAAACAGTGAATTGTCCGTAACAATTCTGGAATCGATGTACACAGCATCGAAACCGGCTTCCGGGCTGCCGTATAGTGTTGCGCCTAATTTTTCAGCAATATCTTTGACTTGTATGGTTTTCATAATATCCTCATCTCTTCCTATGGTTCATTTTTAAAATCAGTATAAAATTTCCTTATCAAATATATCATATTCCCTAAGTTTATGGAGATGTTTATACGAAAATAGCATGTGAATTCACATGCTATTACTCATCATTTTAAGGAAAGATATTTGTCCATTTCCAAGATGATTTCCTTGGCCCATGGCGCAGCAACAACATTACCATAAATAGCATCTTTTGGATTATTAATGATGACAAGGACCGTCACCTTGGGATCCTGATAAGGTGCCCCGCCTATGAATGAAGAGATAAATTCATCATCTGAATACCTCTGTTTTCCATTTTCATCTTTGATGATTTTCTGAGCGGTTCCTGTTTTACCGTATACTGCAATGTCTTCAATATAGCCTGCACTTCGATCATTGCCTCCAACAACGCCAAACAGAAGCTTAAGCATCCTGTCTGCTGTGTTCTTGCTTATGATTTCCTTGTCTTCCGACTCATTCAGCACTCTTTCTGTAAGATTGCCGTTCACATCGAGAAGTGTAGCTTTCTCGCCTAAATGAAGAGGAATCATCACCCCACCGTTGGAAACTGTATTGATCGCGTTCATCATCTGTACAGGACTCACTGTCTGCGCCTGTCCGATGGCAGAAGTTGCAAGATCTACTGGCGTCATACTGTCTTTATTGAACACAATTCCGGTGGTTTCTCCAGGAAGATCGATTCCGGTTTTCTGTCCGAAAAGGTAGGAACTGACATATTCGTTGAATCTGTCTGCTCCCAGTCTCTGTGCGATCATGATCGTTCCCACATTACAGGAGTTCCTGAGCACATCACCAAGGGACTGATCTCCATGACCAGATCGGTTGACACAGTTGATCCTTACTCCATTGACCATAATGTAACCGGGACAGAAGAAATGATCATCCTCGCTGACAACGCCTTCTTCGATGGCTGATGATACGGTAACAATCTTAAATGTTGAACCCGGTTCATAAGCGTCATTCACAGAAAAATTTCTCGTTATGGCATCAAATTCATCCTGAGTTCTATCTTCTCTTGGATTACTCGGATCAAAATCAGGAAGATTGACCATTCCAAGAACGCCTCCGGTCTTCGGATCTGAAACGATCATGGTCACGCTCTCCGCTTCATGCTTATCCATAGCTTTCTGAGCCAGATTTTCAATAAAGTACTGCACTTTTTCATCGATGGTCAGGATGAGATCACTGCCGTCAATGGCTGATGTCTGGATCACTTCCGAATAAGGCAGTTCACGATTCTGTTTGTCCACCTCAGCAATCTTTATTCCGCTTATCCCTTTTAATGTCTCATCGTACCAGTACTCTATCCCCATTACCCCAGTACCGTCGATATTGACGGATCCGAGAACATGTGACAGAAAACTGTTATTGGGATAATATCGGATGTTATCATATCCGATGAGAAGAAAATTGACTTCATTTTCATCGATATACTCTTTCAGAAGATCTATGGTGTCTTTCTCTATCTTTCTTTTGATAATGATTCCGTTGTTCTCGGCAGTCAGCTTTGCAAGGAGTTCATCCTTATCTTCTCCAAGAATTTCAGCAAGAGGTGCTGCATATTCTTCTGCAGTCTTATCTTTTGACTCCAGCAGTCTTCTGAACGTTTTCAGATCTGCGTCGACACGATAGGCTTCAGTTGTGGAAGCAAGTATGGAACCGTTACGATCTAATATATCCCCTCTCTTTGCCGGGATGGTGATTTCTCTTACAATCTGACTCTGGGCTTTTGTAAAAATCTCATCTTTTGCAATAACTGTGACATAAAACAGTCTTGCACCAAGCCCTAAAAACAGGAAAAATGTCAGTGCGGTTACCCACAGATATCTTTTGTTATACATCATACACCTCTATGTCTCTCGATCAGTTTGAAATATTCAAGTTAAGCATAGAGAAGATCTTATCTGTAAAATTCGGTTCATCCTGAACAGCTTCAGTTTCCATAAAATTATTCTTCGTCAGGTCAACTTCAATATAGTCAGATTTATCCACAGATACGAGCTCCAGCGCGACGGATTTTTCTGCGATGTCACCGATGGAAGAAGCCTGAATCATTTTCGCCTTAAGTGCTTCATTACTCTTGATGGTTGCACGAGTGTCGTTCTGCATCTGAACATACTTGTTCTGCATATTATAAATCATACCGCTTCTGAATATCGTTACAAATAGACCTGTAGCCATAAAAAATATGGTGAGCACAGCGCTCATCTTCATCTTATTGTTTCGCGCTGCATTCTTTCTATGAAAATCCTGTCTTGATTTTTCGAGTCTTCTTCTTTCCTCTTCCTGCTCTCTCTGTTTCTCTCTTCTGATTTCAGGATTCGGAGCCGTACTTAAGTACTGTACTCGGTTTGGTAGTGCCATCATCATCACACCTTTCTAAATATCCCGTAACCTATATTTTTTCCAACACCCTCAATTTAGCGCTTCTTGACCTGGGGTTTTCTTCTATCTCTAACTCACCAGGTAAAATGGGTTTCTTGGTCAAAATTTTTACTGTTGCTGTTTTCCCGCATATGCACGGCATGTTGCTTGGGCAAGTGCAGGGATACATCAGTTCTTTATAAGTGTTTTTTACAATCCGATCTTCAAGTGAATGAAAAGTGATTATTGCCAGTCTTCCCTCAGGCTTTAATCCATCCACTGCATCAAGAATTGTGTTTCTTATGATCGTCAGTTCTCTATTCACTTCTATTCTTATGGCCTGAAAAGTTCGCTTTGCAGGATGAGGTCCTTCTCGTCTTGCCTTCGAGGGAATCGCCTTTTTTATGATTTCCACAAGTTCAAGGGTGGTCTCAATAGGTTTCTCTCCCCTTGCCTTGACAATAAATTCTGCGATTCGCTTAGCCCAGTTCTCTTCCCCATAATCACGTATGATTCGGTAAATATCTTCTTCCTCATAGTTGTTGATGACCTCATATGCAGTTAAATCATCTTCCCTGTTCATCCGCATATCAAGTGGTGCATCCTTCATGTAGGAAAACCCTCTTTCACCTTCATCAAGCTGATAGGATGAAACACCTAAGTCCATGAGTATTCCGTCTACACCTTCTGGTGCATGTTCCTGGATTATCTTCCTGATCTCTTCAAAATTTGAATGTACCAGAGTTACGTTGTCATATTCCTTCAAAGCTTCTTTGGCATTATTCAATGCATCAGTATCCTGGTCTATCCCTATGAGCTTCCCACCCTTTAGTCTTTTCAGGATTTCCTTTGTATGCCCTGCACCACCAAGAGTACAATCGACATAAGTGCCGTTTTCTTCGATATTCAGCCCTTCAAGACATTCGTCCAGAAGAACAGAGACATGTTTAAACTCCATAACTTCACCTATATTCCCAGTTCATTCATTTTTTCAGCGATAGCATCCATATCCATTTCACTCTCGTTATACGCTTCCCACTTCTCCTTGGACCACACTTCAACTCGATCCATCATACCAACGCTCACGACTTCACCATCTATTCCGGCATAGCTTAAAAGTGACTGCGGAATCAGCACTCTCCCCATCTTGTCAGGTTCCATTTCATTGGCTCCTGAAAAGAAGAATCTCACAAAAGATCGGACATTTTTATCCGTGAGAGGCAGTGATTTCAGTTTCTGTTCAAAAATCTGCCATTCGTTCTTAGGATAGATGTATAGACAGGAATCAAGACCTTTAGTCATGATAAACTGCTCTCCTAATCCTTCTCTGAGTTTAGAAGGAATGATTATTCTGTTTTTCTTATCCATTCCATGGCTAAACTCACCGATCAGCATCATTATTCACCACTTTCTACCACTTTTTACCACTTATAGGTCTATTCTACACAAAAAAATATAACCCTTCAATAGTTTGAAGGGTTATAAATGAATTATATTTAAAATTTACACAAATTACATATTATTTTATTAATGAAATACAGTAACTTTCTAAAATGAATAAAAATCAATACGCAAGCTGCAAACAGGTCATCACAATTGTGACATTTTTTCACAGAATTTGCATAAAAACATATACTACCCGGATGCTATTCACCTTGAAAATATTGAAGAATGGATGTTCTATTTGATGGTCACTTTCGTACTGCGGTCCTTGCTGAATATTTCATAAAATTTAATTTCCACATCATTTATGCTGATATTCTTAATTTTTTCTACATAACTGAATAAATCTTCTCCATGCAGCAGTAGCCCAGTTGTGGAGACTCCAATCCTATCCACAGAATTGAATATGTTTACGAATTTACCCGTCATGGCTTTTTTGATTCTCTTTAAGTCTGATTCCATTTTCCGGAAAAACTCTTTGTCTTTTTTAATGCTCTCGATATATTCTTCAATCAGGTTCAGAACCATTTCAGGATCTCTTGATTCTCCCCCGATGAAAACTTCACCGTGGTCTTCCTCAAGACTGATTTCACTTGAAAAACTGTCATTGATTCTGCCGTTTTGGATATTCTCCTCATAGAAACGAGAAGTGGATCCGAAGATGAGTTTCATGGCCATTGAACCGACCAGAGTATCTTTGAGAAGATCGTTTCCGGTTCTTCTGACTTTGACACCATAGATATAGTTCGGCACCTGAAGATTCATTTCCAGAACGGATTCCTTTTTTACTGACTCTTCAGGTTCCAGGTATTCTTTTTTCACAAGGGTAAGTGGCAGACCTGGCTCTACATTCTCTTTAATGACTTCTTCGAATTCGGTGATATCCAGATCTCCTACTAGAACAAGAATCATGTTTCTCGGATTATAGAATGCTTCATAACATTCTATAAGATCCTTAGCCGTCAGACTATAAATCGAATTCACACTTCCTGCGATATCTTCTTTTACAGGATGGATATGATAGAGTGCCTTCATGGCTTCTATATATCCTCTGAAGCCGGGATGATCATCATACATTTTTATTTCTTCTGCAATGATTCCTTTTTCCTTCTCCACATTCTCATCGGTCAGATGAGGTGTGAATACCATTTTAAGGAGCAGCTTCAGATTCGGGAGAAAATGATCAGTTGTGCTGAAATAATACGAAGTCTGGTGGTTATTCGTAAAGGCATTTACTGAAGCGCCGAGTTCTGTGAATCTGTTGAACACATTCTCTCCATCAGGCATTTCAAAAACCTTGTGCTCAAGAAAATGAGCAATACCATCTGGATATTTCCTGAAGCTTACACCACCATCGACTGAAAACTCCACATCCTTGCTTCCATAATCAGAAGTGAGAATCGCATAGGATTTCGTGAATCCCTTCTTTGGAATATAGTACACCTTCAGCGTATTGATTTCTGTTTCATATATTTTTTCATCGATAAATTTAAGCTCTTTGATCGTTCCCATTTGCGCCCTCCTCGTCGAGATAATGTGCGCTGATGAACTCCAGTCCTTTAGCCACTTCCATTATTCTCTCTTTTGTTACACTTTGTATTCCTTCAATAACTTCCTCAATGGTATAGTCGATACCGAAAACCCTGAGTGCGATCAGATAGCTTGAAGTGCTGTACATGGAATCCTCCATGGACTTCAGTGAGCTGATCACTTTTGCTCTTGCAGTTTCAAGCTCATCTCTTGTGAATTCACCGATCTTCATTTTATCGACTTCCTCATCAATCAGAACACGAGCCTTTTTGAAGTTCTTGAAATCAAGACCTCCTCCGATGGTCAGTACACCCGCGAATTTGTCAAATGAGGAGTAGATGGAATAGGCCAGAGAATGCTTTTCTCTGACTTCATTGAATAATTTCGAATGAGCTCCTCCGCCGAAAATCGAGTTGAACATGACCAGAGCAAAGTAATCCCCACTGAAAATTGAAATGTTAGTATTATAAAGGAGAGACATCTTCCCTTGATTGATTTTCATCTTTTCATAGACTTCTCCAGATTCGCGGTTAAAGTCTCTTTCCCCAGGTGATTTCAGGTTGTCTCTAGTGATACTGTTATCAAGAATCTTTAACGATGAAAGCTTTTCTAATACGTCTTCTTCCTTTTCGATATTACCAGACGCATAACAGAAAGCCTGCTTCATATGCATTTCCTGCCATAAGTTCTTCAGAACATCCTTGTCAAGCTTGTCCAGCTCTTCAATGGTGCCATATTCAGGAATACGATACGAGTCGTTCAGTCCGATTTCCATGACCCTGCCCATACTGTAGTGACCTTTATCGTCATAGATCGATTCAATATACAATCTATGATTCATTATTTCCTGTTCGATGATCTCATCATCGAAGTCTGATTCTATGAATACAGGATGATAGATGATTTCATTTAAAAGATCTATCGCTTTCTGCCAGAGATCTTCGTTATATAAGGTAAACCTGTTATCCAGGAAACTGACATAAAAAATGATGAACAGTTTATTCCCGATTTTGCTCATTCCGATATCAAAGTTTGCACCGTACATCTCCTGCAGGTATCTTGCAATCTCCGATGACGTACGGAAAGACCTGGTACCTCTTTTCAGCACCTGGGCAAGAACATTAAATCCCGTGACATTTTCTTCCAGGCTGACTGGAACCACAAGACTGATGGCGTTGTTTTTAAATTTGGCTGTTTTTATTATTCCGATGTTCTGCATTATTCCTCCATAGATATGCCATAAGGCATACCTTTCACCTAAATTGGTTGTATAAAATATATTATCACATATTTATCTGAAAATCTTCTTAAGGAAGCAGGTTTCCAAAAGAAGAAGTATCTTCAATCAGAAACCTGCAGATTCAACTATTCGGTTTACATCTTCGAATCATCAACTGAGTCGAGATAAGCTTCGATTTCCGGTAGAATGGATGGAATGGTTTCTGGAACGAACGGGTTCTTGAGACCGGCAAGTTCTACCAGCTGAAGGAATGGTTTGCTTCCACCTTCCTTACAAAGTGCAACATAATCATCCCATGCTTTATCACCCTCATTTCTGCTTCTTATGAAATACTGTAAAGCGCAGACCTGGGCAAGTGTATAGTCGATATAGTAGAAAGGCGAAGTGAAGATATGGAGCTGTTTGAACCAGAATCCTCCTCTGTCGTAGAATTCATTGTCATCATAGTTCTTCAGAGGCAGATATTTCTTTTCGATTTTTCTCCACATGGTCTTTCTTTCCTCTGGAGTCGCGTCCGGATTCTCATAGACAAAGTGCTGGAATTCATCCACGGATACGCCATAAGGCAGGAACAGCAGTGTTCCCTGAAGATGTGAGAACTTGTACTTCTCTGTATCTTCTTCAAAGAAAAGGTTCATCCAGGGCCAGGTGAAGAATTCCATGGACATGGAATGGATCTCGCAGGCTTCATAAGTCGGGAAGCTGTATTCAGGCACTTCGTAGTGTCTTGAGGAGAACACCTGGAAGGCGTGGCCAGCTTCGTGTGTCAGAACATCAATATCTCCTGATGTTCCATTGAAGTTCGAGAAAATAAACGGAGATTTGAAATCAGCGATATAGGTACAGTAACCTCCGGCCTGCTTTCCCTTCTTGTTGACAAGATCCAGCAGGTTATGTTCAACCATAAAATCAAAGAATTCTTTAGTCTCTCCTGAAAGTTCTTCATACATTTTCCTGCCGTTGTCGATGATCCACTCAGGTGAACCCTTAGGTACAGCGTTTCCTGTTGTGAATTCGATGGCTTCATCATAATACTTCAGCTCATCAAGTCCAAGTCTCTTCGCCTGTCTCTCTCTTAGCTTGACCACCAGCGGTACGATATGCTTAAGAATGGCTTCTCTGTATGTCTTTACTTCTTCTGGTCCGTATTCAGTTCTTAACAGGCCGTCATACGCCATCTGTACATAATTGTCATAACCCAGCTTTCTGGCCATCTTATGTCTGACTTTAACCAGTTCATCATAGATACGGTCAAATTCTTTTTCGTTTTCTTTGAAGAAACCGGAATAAGCTTCATACGCCGCCTTTCTGATTGATCTCTCGGGATTTTCCATAAACGGCACAAGAGCTGAAAGGTTGCGTTCCTCTCCTTCAAAATTTATGCTCGCTGAAGCGACCAGTTTCGAATACTCTGTTGAGAGGCGATTCTCCTCCTGCATGTCTTCGATGATTTCCGGTCTGAACGCCTTAATCGAAAGCTCCGCCAGATTAAGTAGATGTCTTCCGTACTTGTCTTCAATATCGTTTCTGAATGGAGTATTCAGAATGACATGATAGAACCTGGTTGTAAGATCCTGCATTTCAGGCATAGACATATCCACATATTCGGATTCCTTATCATAGAATTCATCCTTTGTATCGATACTGTGTCTGATCTCAACCAGCTGGAACATGGATTCCACATGCAGTCTGATTTTTATGAACTCATCCATCTTTTTCAGGAAATCATCTTTCGACTGTGCTTTTTCCATTTCCTCAAATATCTTAAGAACCTCTTCCTTGACCTCTGCCATTTCAGGTCTTACATACTTGTAATCATTAAATTTCATAAAGTCCCCTCCTACATATTATCAATATATGTTTCCTCCTGAATAAGTTCGATATCGAAGTTACTCAGAATAAAATCCGCCACTTTCTTTATGGTTTCCGCTGCAATGTCCTTACTGGACGAAACGGCAGACAAACCCAAAACGATACTCTTGTGATTATCCAGCTCCTCAGCTTCGATGACCGAAACATTGAATCTGTTTTTCACCTTGGCTTTAATGCTGTTTACTATGCTTCTTTTCTCTTTCAGAGAATGTACATAGCTGACCCTAAAATTCATCCTGGCTGCTGCCACGTAAATCATCTATAAGCACCACCCTTGCTGGAGCTGCTTCTGCTCCATCAATTTTGAGCGGAAAAGCGGACAAGGTATATCTGCCCTTTTCCACTGCGTCTGCATTAAGGTTTTCCATAATAATTATATCATTCTCCAACAGAGTTTTATGCACCTTGTAAGGAGAATCTTGTTCTATTGAGTCATTAACTGTACCGACCAGTCTTATCCCGCCTGCAATAAGCGCCTCTGCTCTTTCATGAGTCAGATATCCAGCCTTGGCAATCACTCTTCTGGTTCCCCGTGGAAGCAGATCTTCGAAGGAGTCGGTAACTATGACCTCTCCATAGAACAGCCCAAGATCCATGTCATTCAGATTTTTCCCCTCATCTATGAAATGACTGGGGAAATCAAGATGAGTTCCAGCGTGAGTATTCAGACTTATACTGTGTACGGAATATCCATCATCAGGAACGCTACGGACTTTTCTGATTTTCACTTCAGGATCGCCCTCGTATACAGGCATATCATTAAACAGCGCCTTTGAGATATCGATTATTCGGACAGGTGAAGGGGCGGTGTACGCAGGTACATATCCTGTTTTTTCATCAAGGCTTACATTCTGATCCGCTCTGCCACCCTCGGCAGCTCTATACATCGGTGCGTCAAACTTCAGGAAGTGCCTGTTTTTCATGTAGTAATAGACAAAGTAGATTGTGAAAATGATATATAAGGCAACCAGTACGAGTCCAAGTATTTCATATCCGGATCCCAGCATGTCATTGTCACCGATAATGAGCGGCAGAGAAAACGCGATAAGATTGTTGACCATATGTCCTGCCATGACAAGCAGTAGACTTCCGGTTCTATGATAGATAAAGCAAAGCACAAAGCCGATCACCGCTGTAGGCACCATGGTCTGAGCGTGGAGAAGTCCGAAGATCAGAGAGGAAACAACCATAGCAAACAATGTGCTTCTCTTTCTGTTCAGAAGGTTGAAGAAAATTCCTCTGAATACTATCTCCTCCACAATGGGGGCAAGAATGACAACAGAGATAAAAAGCAGAATCAGCTCCATCTTATTCGTCTGAAAACTGATGCCTTCCATAAGCTCCGACGCTTCCATATAGGATTCGTAAAGTCCAGGCAGAAAATTCTGAAGGATCAGCACATAGATTATCGTGACGAGCCCACCCACGAGAAATGGAAGAAATGCCAGATGAAGCGATTTCTTCTCTTCTCCGCCATCCATCATAATCCTTCTCTCCATCTTGGTAAGTCCCAGATAGTAGAATGCGATAAACATCAGGACATAAAAAAGAATCTGAATGTAGTATATAGCGTAACCGGTAGTATCGTTAAAAGCGAATGCTGCAGCGCTGAAAATGAGCAGTGCAAAAACCGCAAACAGCATCAGAACAAATTTGGTGATACTGAGCTTTTCAAATTTCAAAGTCATGATTATCCTCCTGCAGACCTTATTAGTTTTTATATTACTATGAATTATCGATATGTTCTTAGTATACCAAAACCAGTAATAAAAACATAATTTTTATCATGAACCAGCAAAAATACCCCCTACTCTGAGAATCGCAGGAGAGAGCAGTTCAAATGAAAAATCTCCATACCTCATCAGCATGGAGATTTTTCTCATATTTTACACATTGAATCTGAAATTGACCACATCACCTTCACGCATGATGTATTCCTTACCTTCAATTCGGTATAGACCTTTTTCCTTAGCATGTGCCTCAGAACCCGATTCCATGAGTGCGTCATAAGAAATCACTTCAGCTCTGATAAATCCTCTCTGAATGTCAGAATGGATCTTACCCGCAGCAACAGGCGCTTTGGTACCGACCTTTATGGTCCAGGCTCTTACTTCCTGCTGCCCTGCAGTAAGGAAGCTCATGAGACCCAGAAGTCTGTAGCTTTCCCTGATCAGGCGATTGAGTCCTGTTTCACTGATACCGTATTCCGCAAGCATTTCCAGTTTTTCATCATCTTCAAGACCAGAGAGTTCTTCTTCAAGTCTTGCACATATGGTCACCATACCCGCATTCTCATCTTTGATGTATTCTCTTACTCTCTCAACAAGCTCATTCTCTTCACCTGAAATCAGATTTTCTTCTGAAATATTTGCTGCATAAAGCACATCTTTAGACGTCAGAAGAAAGAGGCTTCTGATGATTTCCTTTTCATCTTCAGTTGCTTCGAATGTTCTGACCGCTTTACCTGCTTCCAGGTGAGCTTTGATCCGTTCCATGAGGTCATACTCAGCCTGAGCTGTCTTGTCTCCTGAGCGCTTCAGCTTCTGCGCCTTGTCCATACGTTTCTCCAGTGTTTCCAGATCGGAAAAGATCAGTTCAAGATTGATCGTCTCGATGTCTCTTATAGGATCGACACTTCCCTCCACATGAACGATGTTGTCATTTTCAAAACATCTGACCACATGGACGATGGCTTCAACTTCTCTGATATGGCTCAGAAATTTGTTTCCGAGACCTTCTCCCTGTGATGCCCCTTTGACAAGACCGGCGATATCATAGAACTCGACATTGGCAAAAACCTTCTTCTTTGAATTATACAGTTTCTCCAGGTGGTCAAGTCTCTCGTCAGGTACTGCCACAACTCCGACATTCGGCTCAATGGTGGCAAAGGGATAATTTGCCGCTTCTACTCCGGCTTTTGTTATTGCATTAAATAATGTACTTTTCCCTACATTGGGAAGTCCAACTATTCCTAATTTCATTCTTATTCCTCACTTTTCATTCATCTACATCTAATCAATTATACAGATGAATGGGTAATTTATCAAGGAATTGGCATCGAATTAATCTAAACCTACAATACCCAGATGCAAGAATATCCTCACTTCGATAATAACCAGAAATCAGAAGGCCAATCAGGACAGGCTACTTCACAAGTCTATACCACTCATCATTGCCGACTGTCTGGTATTTCATCATATTACATTTCTGTGCCACGCGTCGCGAAGCGGTATTCTCTTTTTCGATTTCTGCGATTACAGTCTTCACGCCATCCTGCTGCAATATCCATTCAGATAGGACACTTACAGCCTCTGTCGTATATCCTTGTCTTTCGTATTTCAGGTTGATTCCGTACCCGATTTCAATGTCCTCACTATCCGATGGTGCGTTTTTGCATGAAATGCTGCCGATAATGGTTTTTGTGGATTTCAGTGCATAGACCCACATGGTATAGAAGTGCAGATTCTTAGATGGATCTTTAAGAACATTCACGCGTCCGGAAAAAATATGATATAGAATTCCTTCCATCAGCTCCCCATCATAGCTGTACCCTGTACTTTCTTCAAAATCCGATCTTCTGTTTAATAGTGCATCAAGCTCTTTGGCTGTTAATGGGAAAACAACAAGTCTTTCTGTTTCAAACATTGATTCAACCCTCCATACAGTCTGAATTTACGGGAATATGTCATTTCAGTATTTATCTTTCTTTCATTAGAATATCATACTATATTAATATATTATATGATATTCTAGTTTTTTATCTTCTATAAACTTTTGTGTCTTTATCTGCCATCTCATAGGAGTGAGTCCTTGAGTCTCTATCACATAAAAAATGACTGCTTTAAGATATTTCGAAAATCCATGCATATATAAAAAAAAAACCCTTCTCATAATGAGAAGGGTCAATATTCTATACTAAGGTGGAATTGAGCATCCAGAGTTCTTTCTGGTAGTATGCGGTGATTTCATTCATGATATCCACCGTCGGATCATCTCCAGCCTTTTCAGCTTCTTCCTTTACTTCCAGTGTCAGTCTAAGAAGATATTCGAAATCGGTCTTCACAAGCTTAACCAGATCAATATCCTTGCCGAACTCTTCACTTCTTTCTTCAATCTTTGTTATTTCCAGTGCTTTCTTTACTGTTGCAACAGGCTTATATCCCAGCTGAAGCATTCTTTCAGCTATTGCATCCATGTCCTCAGTAGCCTTGTCATAATAACCTTCAAAGAGTTCATGCATTCTGTAGAACTGCTTGCCCTGTACATACCAGTGCACATTATGAAGTTTCGTGTAGGATACCATTAGATCTGCAACATACTGATTCAGTTTATTTTCTAAATTTGTCATAAGTTTAGTCCTCCTGAGCGTGAATGTTCATGCGAAATTTAATAAAGAACCCCCCAAGTTCTGGGGGGTGCTGTGTTCAATTATGCTAATGTAGCCTTGATCATCCAGAGCTGTTTCTGATAATAGGCAGTAAACTCGTTCATGATATCCACTGTAGGGTCATCACCTGCTTCCTCAGCAGCTTCTTTGACTTCCAGTGTAAGCTTAAGAAGATATTCGTAATCTTTATTTACGATCTGAACAAAATCAAGATCCTTTCCGAATTCTTCAGTTCTTTCTTCAATCTTTGTCATTTCAAGTGCGCTCTTAAGGTTAGCTACCGGTTTCATGCCAAGCTGCAGCATTCTCTCAGCGACAACATCCATATCCTCAGTAGCCTTGTCATAATACATCTCGAAAAGTTCATGCATCGCATGGAACTGTCTTCCTTCTACATACCAGTGCACATTATGAAGCTTTGTATACATCACCATAAGATCCGCCACATACTGATTTAACTTGATTTCTAAATTTGCCATTAATATCTACCTCCAAATACTTTATAATTGATTTAATTTATAATGATTATAAATTAGCTTATCTCTACTATAACCCAATTCATAAGCACTTTCAAGTGTTAATTATGTCTAATTAGTAAATAAATTATAACTATTACAATTTATTTATTACTGCCTGCCATATATCTTGTCGATGACAATTGAAAGGATATCTTCCTTGATGGTTCTTGATTTCTCAACAAGTTCATCTGTCTTGACTTTAAGCCCGATGTTCTCTTCATTGACTTCAGAACCTGCCAGATTGATGAATACATTAAGTGCTGCGCCTTCGATGGCACCATGAATCAGGATAGCCGCAACCCCTGCATCGGAGATGGCATTCTTGTTTCCATATTCAGTGGCCACTCTTAAGGAATCGTACATCTCAAAAGCCTCTTCAGCGAGCATAAGAGGTACTTCCAGAACACGTTCTTTCGCTTTATCGATCTTTTCTTTTCGAACCGCTTTCTCTTCATCCGTATTCTTCGGCAGTCCAAATCCGGCCATAAGCTCATCAAAAGAACTGGCGTCATCCACCATAAGTTCCAGATAGCGTTCTCTGAATCTGTCTGTTGCCTCCCTGGCTTCTTTCATGGAGTCTACAACGGACTCAGGACAGTCCTTAGCCGCTTTTTTGTCTATGGTCAGATTGAACACCATAGAGGTCAGAGCTGCCGCGAGCGATGCGCTGAGTGCTGCAGCTGCACCACCACCAGGAGTTGCTTTACCTTCAGCAAGTACACTTGTAAAATCATTGACAGTTAATTCTCTTAACATGTTTTCACCTCTTACTTAATATTTTAACGCTTTGATTGTATTAATACAGACTTGTTGTCATATATTAATCAAACATTATCATAATCTTAACATAAACACAGATTAATATCTATTTTTAACATATGCAGGTATCGAGAATATCATAGACTTTATTCATTTCTTCATACATAATCACATCTTTTTCGATGAATCTCACTTTATCCCTGATTGCAGAATATATTTTGCCCGTTTCTTTACCAAGCTTGAAATCTTCTCTGAAATCGATCGCCTGACAGGCTGCAAATGCTTCAATCGAAATGACTCTTCTGGTATTTTCCACGATTTCACGAAGTTTTCTGGCAGCAGTATTCCCCATGGATACATGATCCTCCTGATTTGCAGAAGACGGTATGGAGTCCACCGATGCAGGATGGGAAAGTATTTTATTCTCCGAGACAAGCGCAGCTGCAGAATACTGCGTGATCATGAATCCTGAGTTCAGTCCACCAGAAGGAGCAAGGAATGCAGGCAGGTCGTTCAGCTGGTAATTGACAAGTCTCTCAAGTCGTCTCTCGGATATATTCGCAAGTTCAGAAACCGCAATAGCAAGAAAATCAAAAATCAGAGCCATGGGTTCGCCATGGAAATTGCCGCCTGAGTATATTTCATCCTGATTGAGGACAATAGGATTGTCTGTCACAGCATTGATCTCGATATTGATTTTATCCAGGGCATAGTCCAGCGTGTCTTTGATCGCTCCGTGAACTTGAGGAATACATCTTATGGAATAGGCGTCCTGTACCCTCAGATCGTTCTGTCTGGTCACAAGCGTGCTGCCTTCCAGATTATCCAGTATTTCCCTTGCAACGGCGATCTGCCCTTTATGTCCTCTGACTATATGCAGCCTCTCATCAAATGCTGTGGTGATTCCTCTAAGTGCTTCCATGGTAAGTGCCGCGGATAAATTTGCTGTCCTTAACGCTCGGACTGCATCATAATAAGCCAGTGTGCCAATTGATGTGAGTGCCTGAGTTCCGTTAATGAGTGCCAGTCCTTCCTTCGCTTCCAGCTCTACCGGCTTAATGCAGGCTTTATTCATCGCTTCTTTTGAAGGCATGACTACCCCTTCAAATTCCGCATTTCCCTCACCTATTAGTGTCAGCACCATATGCGCAAGAGGTGCCAGATCCCCGGATGCACCGAGTGAACCTTTTACGGGAATTACGGGATGCACCTTCTTGTTCAGCATATCCGTAAGTGTTTCAACGGTCTCAAGTCTTATTCCTGAGTATCCCCTCGACAGTGCATTGATTCTAAGGAGCATAAGTCCTCGTACTTCTTCGGTTTTCATGGGAGATCCTACACCGCAGGCATGAGAGATGATCAGGTTTCTCTGCAGATCCTTCAGTTCATCATGCCCGATCTTCACTTCGGAAAATTTACCGAAGCCTGTATTCACGCCATATACCGCCTGTGAGCCTTCTGCCGCTTTCTCAAGCATCTTTCTGGACGCAGTGATTCTGTCTTTTGTTTCCTTACTTAATGATACTTCCTCATATCCTCTTGCAGTCCTTATAAATTCTTCAATCGTCAGCTTTCCATTTTCTATTGTAACCATATGCTACCTCCTAATATCTCTATCATAATATGAAATCGTTTATATTTAAAGAGATGATTGAGAAACTCATGGAATTTCGGCATAATAAACACTTCATTTTTTGAATCTGTTAATATTATAGGAATATTCAATCTATTATAAAGTAAAAGAAACAGCGACTTATAATCGCTGTTTCATAAGGTTTATTTGATTTTATTGTCGATGATTCCGATACCCAGCTCATCCAGCTGTACACGGTCAACTGTATTTGGTGCTTCAGACATCGGATCATATGCATTCTGATTCTTTGGAAATGCGATAACATCCTTGATGTTGTCTGTTCCTGCAAGGAACATGACCAGTCTGTCCATACCGAAAGCCAGTCCGCCATGTGGTGGTGGACCATACTTGAACGCTTCAAGCAGGAATCCGAACCTTTCCCATGCTTCCTCTGTACTGAAACCAAGAAGTGAAAACATTTTTTCCTGAAGCTTGGAATCATGGATTCTTATTGAACCGCCACCTAGCTCTTCGCCATTAAGGACCATGTCATAGGCTTTGGCGCGGGCTTTTCCAGGATCGGTTTCAAGAAGATGCAGATCTTCCTCCATAGGACTTGTGAACGGATGATGCAGAGCGACAAATCTTCCCGCTTCTTCATCTTTCTCCAGCAGCGGGAATTCTGTTACCCACGCAAACTTGAACTCTTCCGTACCTTCAAGTAGACCATATTTTTTAGCCAGGTCAAGTCTAAGCGCGCCCAGTGACTGGAATACCACCTCATCCTTGTCTGCAACGATAAGAACCAGATCTCCGGTCTTCGCTCCGGCTTTTTCTGCGACTGCTGCCAGCTCATCATCACTGAAGAATTTGGACAGTGCTGATTTCATGCCGTCCTCTTTCATCTGAATATAAGCCAGTCCCTTTGCTCTGTATGTCTTCACAAATTCGCCCAGTCTGTCGATGTCTTTTCTGCCCATGGAAGCACCACCTGTTAAGGTGATGGCTCTCACGCTGCCACCCTGCTCTATGGCATTCTTGAATACCACGAATTCTGTATCCTTAACGAGCTCAGTGAGATCCTTAAGCTCCATTGCGAATCTCAGATCAGGCTTGTCCGATCCGAATCTCTCCATGGCATTCTTATAGGTCAGTCTCTCGAACGGCACTTTGACTTCCTTATCGAGGACTTCTTTGAACACTCGCTGGACAAGTCTTTCATTCAGTTCGATGATATCCTCTACACCCACAAAACTCATTTCGATATCGATCTGAGTAAACTCGGGCTGTCTGTTTGCTCTCAGATCTTCATCTCTGAAGCACTTTGCAATCTGGAAGTACTTGTCAAATCCTGAAACCATCAGAAGCTGCTTGAATATCTGAGGGCTCTGTGGAAGAGCATAGAAGCTTCCAGGATAGTTTCTTGAAGGTACGAGATAGTCTCTTGCGCCTTCAGGTGTGCTCTTGTTGAGAATCGGTGTTTCCACCTCAAGGAACCCTTCTCCATCCATGAAATTTCTGATGGAAATATAGGCTTTACTTCTCAGCTTGAATATTCTCTGCATGTCCGGACGCCTGAGATCCAGATATCTGTACTTCAGTCTGATGTTTTCAGCAGCATCCAGATTCTCTTTGATGTAGATCGGCGGAGTCTCAGATTCTGAAAGGATCTTAAGTTCCTCTGCAATCAGCTCCACCTGCCCTGTAGGCATGTTGTCATTGACAGACTCTCTTCTTGCCACTGTTCCTCTGACAAGGATACAGAACTCATTACGCAGCCTGTCCGCTTTTTCGTAAGCTTCCTTTGAAGATTCTTCCTTGAAGACAACCTGAAGGATACCCTCTTTGTCTCTCAGATCGCAGAAGATCAGAGACCCGAGATTTCTTCTTTTTGCAACCCAGCCGGTTACAATAATCTCTTTGCCGATCAGATTCTCATTCACAAGACCGGCCATGTGTGTTCTTCTTAGTTGACCCAGCATTTCACCCATTATCATTCACCCCTATTGACCAGCTGCAGAATATCCTCTGCAGCCAGTTTTACTTCTACTTGTTCTCCGCTCTGCATTTCCTTAAGTGAGGCCTTGTCATTTACAAGTTCATCATCACCCAGAATCATGGTGTAGCGTGCACCGACTTTATTGGCATACTTCATCTGTGCTTTAAGCTTTTTGCCCATATGATCGATATCGACTTTCAGTCCCTTTATTCTCAGCTCATGAGCCATGGACGCCGCCTTCAGCGCTGCATCATCTCCCATGGAAGCAATGAAGATATCGAATCTCATGGGTTCAGGAATAACGACTCCTTCATCGGCCATGGTCATGAGCAGTCTTTCAAGGCCCAGCCCAAATCCTACTGCAGGCATCTGCGGTCCACCGATTTCTTCGATAAGATAATCGTATCTTCCTCCTCCGCAGACAGTGATGGATTTGTTTACAATCTCAAACACGGTCTTGGAGTAGTAATCAAGACCTCTTACAATTCCCTTATCCACTTCATATCCGATACCCATGGCATCAAGATATTTCTTCAGCTTGCTAAAATGGTCGCTGCATTCGTCACAGATATGGTCAAGAATAAGCGGAGCATCCTTAACGATCATCTGACAGCTCTTTTCCTTGCAGTCAAGGATTCTCATAGGATTCTTATGGAATCTTTCCTGACATACAGGACAAAGCTCCTCATAATGTGGAGCAAGGTATTCCTTAAGCTTGAGATTGTATTCCATTCTGCATCCAGGATGTCCTATGGAATTGATCTTCAGTGTAAGTCCGGTTATACCCAGCTCCTCAAAAGCTCTCATGGCAATGGATATGACTTCAGCGTCAGCTGAAGGTTCCTGGCTGCCGAAAAGTTCCACTCCGAACTGATGATGCTGACGAAGTCTTCCTTTCTGCACATTTTCATACCGGAAAACAGGTGTGAAGTAATAAAGCTTTGTGGGCTGAGCATCCGCATACATTGAGGATTCGACAAAAGCCCTCACAGCGGGAGCTGTTCCTTCCGCTTTCAGCGTGATGCTTCTCTCCCCCTTATCCAGAAATGTGTACATTTCTTTCTGGACGACATCCGTAGTTTCACCTACCCCTCGTATAAAAAGTTCAGTGCTCTCAAACATCGGCGTTCTGATTTCTCGGAATCCATATTCATGGGCGATTCCCTTTAGTTTTTCTTCAATATGATGCCATTTATATGCATCCATCGGCAGCATGTCCTTGGTACCTTTAGGTGCCTGCAAGTCCATAATCTTTCCTCCTTATTCCTTCAGGAAGCTCATTTTATTTTCCATCATTTCCTGAAATCTTTCTGTATAGTCATTCAGCCCTTTGAAATTGGCGAAACGTTCGATCTTTCCGTTCTTCACTTTTTTGGTGACGCCGTCTGCGCCTACTGCGATGATGGTCTTGATTTCTTCGATCATCACCATATTGTAAAGATTTTCCATGCCTTCTTTTGCATAGCCTACATTCTCAAGATTCCCGACCATATTCTTCTGCCTGTACATGTAGTAAGGCATAAGACCGAGATCTCTTGCCATACGATCGGTTTTTTCATACATAAGGTTCATCTCTTCCTGTGAAGGCAGGGCATATTTCTTCTCCATAAGAAAATCCTCATATAGTCTTGAAGCTCTTTTCAGTGCCAGACCATGAACGGTGATGCTTTCAGGAGAAAGCTTTCTGACCGCATCTATGGTATTCTCCACATCAGAAAGATGCTCACTGGGGAGACCTAAAATCATATCCATATTAATATTATCAAAACCCATGTCCCTTGCCAAATTAAATATCTCAATGACCTTATCATGGCTATGATTTCTGCCGATCAGCCTGAGTGTATCATCATTCATGGACTGAGGGTTGATGGATATCCTTGTGGCATTGTATCTTTTCATGCTCTCCAGTTTGGTTTCTGTTATGCTGTCCACCCGCCCAGCTTCGACCGTGAATTCAAGAATATCTCTGTCTTTTATGAAACAGTCAGAAATGGTCGCCATGACATCTTCGAACTCTTCATCTGATACCGCTGTAGGTGTTCCTCCCCCGAAGTAGACATTGTTGATTTTCAGGCGGTTCCCGTCGATGTGCGATCTGATGATGTGCATCTCCTGCTTCATAAGTTCCAGATATCTGTCTTTATACTGATTGCCCCGATATACATTGGAAGCGAAGGAACAGTAGAGACATCTTGATGGACAGAAAGGCATTCCGATATAGATATCCACGGAATTTTCAGTATCCACAGTCTTAAGGAGCATGGATTCCTTCAGTGCCACCTCGTATGCCAGAAGAATCTTGTCTTTATCCGCCAGATACTCTTCCTGAAGCTCCTGAACGACTTCATCGCGGTTTCTGCCTTTTTCGATGAGTTCCCTTACGATCTTGGAAGGTCTGATGCCGATGAGGATACCCCATGGAAGATGTTTCTCTGTTTTCTTCTCAAGGAGAATAAACAGGGCTCTGCGCATGACATTAAGGTCTCTGTCCGGATAAGGGGAGGAACTGATTTCTCCGAAGAAATCTATGGTCATCTCATTTCCTCTGACCTCCACATGAATATCCGCCTTTGTTACATCTGCTTCATCCAGAAATTCAATCTTACCCGCAGGATAAAAAAGCGTTACGATATGGTAGACGTGATACCTGAGGGAATTATTGCTTTTAACTTTGATCATTGTTCTCCCCTATCTCAGATAACCATTGAATGCTTTTTCCATCCCGATTGTCGTTTCCGGGCCATGCCCAGGCATAACTCTTGTATTTTCAGGTAAGATCAGCAGTTTATTTCCGATGGAAGCAAGAAGCTCAGCCATATCTCCACCTGGAAGATCGGTTCTACCTACTGAATTCTGGAAAAGAACATCTCCTGAAAAAAGAACACCCTCTATGAGAAAGCTCAGACTGCCTTTGCTGTGGCCGGGTGTTTCAAGAATCCTGATTTTTTTGCCTGCAAAAAGGAATTCATCCCCTTCTTTGAGAAAATGATCTGCTTTTCTCATTCTTCCAAAGGCGGTCTTTCTCTGCTCGATGTATTTCATATCAATCTCAGAAATATAAACCGGAATGGAAAAGGCGTCTCTTACAGCATCAACCGCTCCCACATGGTCCACATGACCGTGGGTAAGAAGTATGGATTTAAAGTTCACCTTATGATTCTTCAGATAAGCAACCAGTTCCGGCCCTTCATCACCCGGATCGATGATGAGCGCATCTCTTGTATCTTCATCTATGACTATATAGGCATTTTCCTGGTATACGCCCAGGACTGTTTTTTTAATCTGCATAATTCCTCCTTTATCTGAATCAGTTACCAGATGGGAGCAGCATGTTCAGCATTTCGCTGTCACCTGACATATAAAGCGGCATCTTACCGTCCCATTTTTCAAGAAACATCTTGGACTTCATGTTGTCGTCATAAGTCTGTGAGAGGATCTTGTTGGTTTCCGCCTGAATTTCGGCTTCCTGTCTTGCGTACTCTGCAGTCTTTACCTTCTCCTGCGCCACAATCTTCGCTGTAATGGCACTTTCATACTCATCACTGAAATCATGATTTGTAATCTGCATGGATACGATATTGATTCCGTATGGTTCCAGCATGGTTCTGGCATTTTCCGTCATAGATGAGGCCAGTTCCACTCTGTTGCTCACAAGTTCACTGATGCTGACCGTAGATACTCCATCCTGAACGGTTGTGGCCAGTGCAGGAGCAATCAGGCTGCTCTGGTGATTACCAAGAAACTTCATATATAAGTCCATGACTTTAGAAACATCAACAGAATATAGTGTTGTAACATATTCTGTAGTTGTCTGCATGTCTCTTGTGGATGTTTCATAAACCCCTTCTACCGTCTTTGTCGAGGTATCAATCTTTGTAACTCTGCTGATGAGTGGCGCCACCCATGTGACTCCGCTCTCCGCCACTCTGGTGACTTTACCAAGTGTTGTGATTACGCCTACCTGTGAGGGTTTGATGACTCTGACTCCAAGTAGTCCGATAATCAGCACTAATGCTGCCAGTCCTGCAATGATTTTTGTTTTCATAATTTTTCCCCTTTGCTGCTCATCATATTTTGTCATGCTAAGAATTATTTTGATAGCTGTTATGTCATTTTCAGGATTTCATGAAGATCCTCTGGACTAGACTAAAAACCTTTCCTGCTGTCCAGAAGAATGGTCACGGGTCCATCATTTTCAATGAGGACTTTCATTTCGGCACCGAAAATTCCCGTTTCAACTTTAAATCCGCTGCTGCGCAGATTATTCACCATGGTATCATACATACTTTTCGCAGTATCACCCTTGGCAGCCTGTATGAAACTGGGTCTTCTTCCCTTTCTCGCATCTCCATAAAGTGTAAATTGAGAAATGAGGAGAATCTCCCCAGACACTTCATTCAGAGAAAGATTCATCTTCCCCTCACTGTCCTCAAATACACGAAGTCCCTTAATCTTTTCTTCGATATAATTCATGTCCTCCCGGGTATCATCATCTTTGATTCCCAGAAGGACATTGAAACCTTTTCCGATCCTGCCCACAGCATCACCACTTACGATGACCTCTGAAGACAGTACTCTCTGTACTACAGCGCGCATAATTCACCTACCCATTTCCGATTCTGAACGCATCCGAAACATTGGAGAGTTTTCTCAGCCTCTTCAGACTCTCTTCGAGAAGATTGATGTCCTTTATGAGAAGCGAGAGATGGAGCGTAACAGTGCCGTCTTTCTTTGTTTCCACATTCATGGCATTAAGTGGTATCTTCAGATCGTTGATCAGAGATATGATGTCCGAAACAAGATTCGGCCGGTCAAATGCATTGATCTGAACCCTGGCGCTGTATAGTTCCTGACTTTCTTTTTCCCACTGAACATCCACGATGCGATGAGTTTTGTCATTTCTGATTTCTTCGATATTGGTACAGTCTGTCCTATGGATGCTGATTCCTCTGAAATTGGTGATGAATCCGATGATTTCATCTCCAGGAACAGGGTTACAGCATTTGGCGAATCTGACCTGGACATTGTTCATACCCGATACGATGACACCGAAATAGGACTTCTTCTTGGCTTTTTCCTTCTTTCTTTGAGCCTCGATCATCTTTTCCGCCTCAAGCAGTGAAGCTTTGTTGTCCTCATTGATTTTTGCTTTCTTTTCTTCTTCAATGAAATCCTTCAATGCTGTGACGATGGTCGACGGCAGTACCTGACTGGCACCTACCACTACATAAAGATCTTCGATGTTGTTTCCGTGATACCTTCGTATCAGACGGTCAAGCATCTCTCCCTTGGCGATATCCGCAAAATTACGGTCCTGCTTCTTAGCTTCTTTTTCAAGAAGCTCCTTGCCTCTCTGTATATTTTCTTCTCGTTTTTCTTTCTTGAACCAGGCTTTGATTTTGGTCTTTGCCTGATTGGATGTTGCAATATTCAGCCAGTCGATATTGGGCCCCTTCGGTTTGGACGAGGTGATGATTTCAACGATTTCCCCTGTTGCCAGCTTATAGTCGAGGGTAACCATGTTCCCGTTCACTTTCGCACCTATGGTCCTGTTTCCGATATCCGTGTGGATGCGATAGGCGAAATCGATAGGTGTCGCTTTCTGGGGAAGATTGATGACTTCACCTTTTGGCGTAAACACGAATATCTCATCCCCAAAGAGATCAATCTTGAATGCTTCCATAAACTCTTCGGCATCGGAGGTCTCCTTCTGCCATTCAAGCATATCTCTAAGCCACACAAGCTTCTGATCCATGGTGTCTTTTGGCGCTTCCTTCGATGAACCCGTTTCCTTGTACTTCCAGTGTGCAGCAATACCATACTCCGCCACTTTATGCATCTCGTAGGTTCTGATCTGTATTTCGAAGGGCTTACCCTGAGGTCCGATAACTGTGGTATGAAGACTCTGATACATATTGGGCTTCGGCATGGCGATATAGTCCTTGAATCTGCCAGGAATCGGCTTATAGATCGTATGCACGATACCCAGTGCCGCATAACAGTCCTTTATGGAATCCACAAGAACTCTTATTGCAGTAAGATCGAATATCTGATCGATGTTCTTGTTCTGCGCCATCATCTTCTTGTATATCGAATAGAAATGTTTAGGCCTACCATCAATATCACACTCGATGCTTGCTGTTTTCAGCTTATCGACAATATCATCCATGACCATGGCGATATAGGCTTCTCTCTCCTTACGTTTCTCGGCGATCTGGTTGACGAGATCATAATACTCCGTCGGATACATATATCTGAAAGCAAGATCTTCCAGTTCCCATTTGATTCTGAACATTCCCAGCCTGTGAGCAAGCGGTGCATAGATATCAAAGGTCTCTTTGGATTTTTCCTTCTGCTTATCCGGCTGCATGTATCTCAGGGTTCGCATATTGTGGAGTCTGTCCGCAAGTTTGATGAGAATGACGCGGATGTCTTTTGCCATGGCAAGAAGCATTTTCCTTACATTGTCAGCCTGCTCTTCCTCTTTTGACTTATACTTGATTTTACCGAGTTTTGTCACGCCATCCACAAGCTCTGCGATTTCTTCATTAAAAATTTCAGCAATCTCTTCATAGGTATACTTGGTGTCTTCAATGACGTCATGAAGGATTCCGGCTACTACTGTGTTGGTGTCCATACCCATGTCAACCAGTATTGAGGCGACCTCAACAGGGTGAGTCACATAGAGCTCACCAGATATTCTTCTCTGTTCACCATGGGCTTCGGCAGCAAGATTATAGGCCTTGATGACAAGTTCCTTATTGATGTTGCCTGCTTTATCAATTTTTTTCATCAGATCGTAGAGCATAAGAATTCCTCATTTCCATCAAAATAACATTTACCAGTAAATAACGCATAGGCTGGCATTACACCAGCCTTCATATCTTCCTATGGCAAGTTGAATCAGAGGTCGTACTGCACCATGGATTCAACATGATATCCTTCAAGTTTATCTCTTCCATGAAGCTCTGTCAGTTCGATCATGAAATCGATGGATACCACTTCCCCACCAGCCTGTTCGATGAGTTTCGCACATGCAGAAATTGTTCCTCCAGTTGCCAGAAGATCGTCCACAAGAGCTACTCTATCACCTTTTTTGAATGCATTCTTATGTATTTCAAGTGTATCCTGACCATATTCCAGGTCATAGCTGATTGATACTGTCTCTTGAGGCAGCTTTCCAGGTTTTCTTATCGGAATGAACCCGATTTCCATGGCATAGGCCAGAGGCACACCGAAAATGAAGCCTCTAGCTTCAGGTCCGGCAATGTAATCCACATCAAGCTTTCTCAGCTTCTCAGCCATGGTATCGATCAGAAGTTTGAAAGATGGTCCATCTCCGATTAAAGGAGTAATATCTTTAAAGCTGATTCCCTTCTTGGGAAAATCTTCTATTATCGCTATCTTTTCTTTAAAATCCATAATAACCTCCAAAGTTATATACTATTGACTATTTAAGAGATACTTTGCAATCTGCTCTGCACGGTTCTTATCTTCCGTTGTGAGTAGTTCAATGATGATCCTTGCATTATCCACCATTGACCAGGGATTGTCTTTTGGCGTAAGAACTTCTCTGAGTTCCATTTCGTTACATGGATTCAGTTTCTTCAAAGAACGGATTCCATAATTTGTGGATATTTTCAGCCGATTCAGTCCCATACTGAGGATTTCATCATCATCTGTGCTTTGTTCATCCGAACCCAGATAAACCAGATCGATATATCTGAAAATATTCCGCGTATCGTAATTTATGGACAGATCTTTGGCAAACACAAAAACATTCTTGAGAAGTGTTTCATCACTGGAGTGAAAACCGTATTTCACGTAATCACTTCCATGACCGATGGCGATGAGATCCGTCTCATTTTCGTTCAGCGTATCATACACACTTTCAGTGAAAGTTTCATCCAGCGAAAGCATCAGGCCTGGATTGAAAAAACTCAGATGAGTTCTGACATCAGCAATAAGACTCTCTCTATTTCCTCCCTTTGGGAGCAGAAAATAGTCGAAGTCTGCATTGAAATACCGAAGTACAAGAATCAGTGTGGCGATACTGCATATCCCCTCACGATCACCCCTACCATATATGATAATTTTTTCGCGATTATTTACAGCTTCCATGATTCTGGAAATTGTTATGTGGGTATATTTCGGGGTGTTAATCGATTCTGTCCCTTTAAATATTGCCCTGATATATGCACTCACCATATCCATCCCTCACCTATTTGAAACAACTCTTATTATAATACAAAACAGTGCTCATCACAATGAATGTGAGCATCCGCTTTTTTTCTGAGGGACGTAAAGGCCGCTTAAAAGCGGCCTTATTTGATCCCATTTAAATCGGTTTACTTTCTGTTTTTTTGTGCTCTGTCTTCCAGGAAAATCCATGATGGACCTGCGATGAAGAAGGTCGATAACCCACCCACCATGACTCCGATTGAAATCGGAAGCGCAAAATCTCTGATCTGTGGTACGAAAATCGCAACAGACAGAATAGTGAACAATGTTGTAAGGAGTGTACCCACAGATCTTGAGAACGAGTCGTTCATCGACATGTTTACAAGAACCTTTGAACTCAGTCCAGGATGGAGTTTCTTGTTTTCTCTCAGTCTGTCAAATACGACGATGGTATCGTTGATGGAGTAACCAAGAATCGTCAGGATTGCTGCGATAAATGGTGTGTTGATCGAGATACCCAGTATTGAATATACTGCTATAAGGAACGCGATATCATGGATCAGTGCGATGACCGCCGCAAATCCGTAGTTCTTTTTGAAGCGCAGTGTAATGTAGATCAGCATAAAGATTGTTGCCAGAATCACTGCCTTGATTCCACTCTGTGTCAGTTCTTTACCTACAGAAGCACCAATTTCATCAAGAGTGATGATACTGTCATCTTTCAGTGTATACTTCTCCTGAATGTCATCGACAAGATCATCGATGGTTTCTGTGGAAAGCGCCTGACTTCTCACTTCAATCTGTGTTCCGTCTATTTTCTGTGTGACGGCATTGGCATCATATGTTTTTACGATTTCATCTATTTCGGCTTTATCGAAATCTTTTCCGACTTCCATCACGAGCCTTGTACCACCTGCAAAGTCAAGTCCGAGATTCATTCCCCTGGTTGCGATGAAGAACAGCCCTAAAGCTAGTACTGCTGCAGAGATGATTCTCCAGAATTTCGCCCCTGAAATGAAGTCAATATGCTTCTTCACTGGAGGAGTCTCAGATACACCGAAATGGCTAAGCTTACTCAGGAATCCCATTCGCACACCCAGCCACAGAAGATGCTTTGTGATGAATAGTGCGGAGAACATGGATATCACAATACCGATCATAAGGGTAAGCGCAAATCCTTTTACAGAACCTGATCCTACAAAATAAAGTACGAGACCGGCAATGATTGTTGTAATATTAGAATCGATGATGGAACTCATGGCATTGCCAAATCCAGCTTCGATGGCTTTATGTATATTGCTTGTTGTTCGAAGTTCTTCCCTGATTCTTTCAAAAATAAGAACATTCGCATCAACGGCCATACCTATGGTCAGAAGGAAACCTGCAATACCCGCAAGGGATAAAGTGGCATCTATTCCGTAGAAGACAAACAGCAGGAGCCAGACATAGAAGCCCAGTGCTACCGATGCCAGGAAACCTGGTCTTCTGTATTTGATGATCATGTAAAGAACGATCAGTGCCACACCGATAATTGATGCGGTCAGGACATCGCTCATGACGCCTGCACCAAGGCTTGGTCCGACAGTCTGAACCTGAACAGCCTTAACAGGGTAAGGAAGGGCTCCGGAATTGATGATTCCTGCAAGGTTCTGGGCTTCTTCAACAGAACCCATACCCGTGATCATCGCTTCACCACCTGTGATGACATCATTTACCATTGGGGAGGACAGCACTTCATCATCCATGTTTATGGAAATCTGCTTACCTCTGAAGTCTGTAGTCGCCTTCTCGAATTTTTCTGCACCTACTTCATTCAGTACAAGAGACACAATCGGCTTGTTTGTTGAATCCAGCATAGCAGTTGCTGATGTTACATCGCTGCCTGACAGAATCACATTCCCATCCGGATCTTCAAAAGTCAGTTCACCGGTCGTCTGAAGACTTGTAACGATATCACTTGAGTTATAAACACCTGGAATATCGATTCTGACTCTCTTTTCCCCTTCGGTTGTAGAGACAGTTTCACTAACTCCGATCTTGTTAACTCTAAGATCTAGAAGTGTTTTAATGGAATCCAGCTCATTCGCTTCCAGTTGTTCAGCCTGAACTTCCATAACAACCGAAACGCCGCCCTGCAGATCAAGTCCTCTGTTGATGACTTCTCCGAATGACTTGAATCGGTATCCACCGAGTGTCAGTCCGTTTACTGCAGTAACTGCAAGAAAGGACAAAACAAATAATATAATGACGAAAATGGTAGTATTTCCTCTTCTCTTCATTTCTGAAATAACCTCCGATTTTGATTTGTTATCAGTTTCAAGAAACTGAAATGGCTCTGCTTATGCAGACAGAAATCATTTTTTCATAAATCAGAGGGCAGAGCGTTTTGCGCTGCCCTCTGATTCCTACACATAATAATCGGCGTATAATATTATTCTGTAACGCCTGTTCTCACTGTAGCAATCGCACTCTTAGCGAACTTTATCTTAACTCTATCTGATCCGGTTTCCAGTGTAATGGTCTCTTCATCCATCTTAACAATTTTACCTATGATCCCGCCTCTTGTTGTGACTTCATCGTTGACCTTGAGTTCACTGATCATTTTAGAAAATGCACTTTTTCTCTTCTTTTCCGGAAGAAACAGCATGAAGTACATGAGTGCGAGCATTAGGATGATTGGCAGTGTCTGTCTAATGATTTGTTCCATTATTTGTGCCTCCAATGTTTAATACTACTATTATAGTGAATTTTATATGAATAAGGAAGATTTATTTATCAACTTCTCTCCTGAAGGTGCTAAACAGATTTCTAGACCTCCTCTATAGCAGGTTCCTGACCCCTTGACCAGTCTGCCAGCTTCTGTGCCTTGAACTCATGGAATCTGTCTTCATCGATTGCAGTCCGGATATCTTCCATCAGCTTGTTGTAGAAATAAAGATTATGCAATACACAAAGTCTAAGTGCAAGCATCTCCTTCGCTTTGAACAGATGCCTGATATAACTTCTTGTGTAGCTTCTGCAGGCAGGGCATTCACAGCCTTCGTCAATAGGCATCGGATCCATCTCAAACCGCTTGTTGTTCAGATTGATCTTACCTCTTGATGTGAATACATGTCCATGCCTTCCGTTTCTTGCAGGAAGCACACAGTCAAAGAAGTCTACTCCTCTTTCGACCGATTCAAGAATGTTTTCCGGTGTACCTACACCCATAAGATAGATAGGCTTATCCTCTGGAAGGTGAGGTACGACAACATCGAGAACTCTGTACATCTCTTCATGGGATTCTCCTACTGCTAGACCCCCGATAGCATAACCGTCGAGATCCATTTTTGATATCTCTTCAGCATGTCTGATACGGATATCCTCATAGGTTCCACCCTGGTTGATCCCGAAAAGCATCTGTTTCTTGTTTATGGTCGTTTCATCCTGGTTAAGACGGTCCAGCTCGTTTTTGCATCGAACAAGCCATCTGGTCGTACGGTCTACCGAACGTTCGACATATTCTCTTTCCGCTGGGAGTTCGATACATTCGTCAAAAGCCATGGCGATGGTAGAAGCAAGATGAGACTGGATACGCATGGATTCTTCTGGTCCCATGAATATCTTGCTACCATCGATATGAGAGCTGAAATATACGCCCTCTTCCTTGATTTTCCTGATCTTAGCCAGGGAGAACACCTGAAAACCTCCTGAGTCCGTGAGGATCGGTCTATCCCAGTTCATGAACTTATGGATTCCCCCCATTTTACGGACCAGCTTATCGCCAGGTCTCAGATGAAGGTGATAGGTATTGCTGAGCTCCACCTGGCATCCGATCTCCTTGAGATCCATAGAGGAGACTGCTCCCTTTATGACTGCAAGCGTACCCACATTCATAAAAACCGGAGTCTCTATGGTACCATGAGGTGTTTCAAATCGTCCTCTTCTTGCTTTTTTTTCTTTCTTCAATAATGTATACATAATCTATTCCTTTATAAACATGGAATCGCCGAAACTGAAGAAGCGATACTTCTCTTTTACTGCAGTTTCATAGGCATTCATGATATTGTCCTTTCCTGCCAGCGCTGAGACCAGCATGATTAATGTTGATTCTGGAAGATGGAAGTTTGTGATGAGACAGTCGATACACTTAAAGTGATATCCGGGATAGATAAAAATCTTAGTATACCCGGAATCCTCTTTAACCATTCCTTTATCGTCTGCAATGGTTTCAAGGGTTCTTGTGGATGTAGTCCCAACTGAGATGATTCTTCTGCCTTCTGTTTTAGCCCGGTTGATGATTTCTGCATTTTTCTCATCGAGGCTGTAGAACTCTGAGTGCATATCATGACTTTCCACAGATTCCACCTTTACCGGTCTGAAAGTGCCAAGACCCACATGAAGTGTAAGAAATGCGATTTCAACACCCATATCTGTAATCTTCTTCAACAGACTTTCGGTAAAATGTAATCCCGCAGTCGGCGCTGCAGCTGAGCCTTCCTCCCTCGAATATACGGTCTGATAACGCTCCTTATCTTCCAGCTTCTCCTTGATATAAGGCGGAAGAGGCATTTCTCCCAGTCTGTCGAGAATATCTTCAAAGACACCTTCATGGAAGAACTGAACAATTCTGTTGCCGTTATCCAGCACTTCAATGACTTCAGCCTTCAGAAGTCCTCCCCCGAACGTGAATCTTGCGCCCACTTTAGCTCTTTTACCCGGCTTAGCAAGGCATTCATAGGTATCCAGCTTTTTTCTGTTCAGCAGAAGAAACTCGATCTTTCCGTCAGTATCCTCTTTCATGCCAAGAAGCCTTGCAGGAATGACCCTTGTGTCATTTAATACCAGGACATCACCTTTTTTCAGGTAATCGACAATATCGTGAAAATGTTTATGCTTTAGCTCCCCGGTATTTTTATCTACGACCAGAAGCCTCGACTGATCTCTTTCCTCCAGAGGGTGCTGCGCTATCAGCTCCTCCGGTAAATCAAATTTAAAATCTTCTACTTTCAAAATCATAACCTCTTTTACTAGAATATGGTCTGCTGAGTGTCCGTTTTTCTTTGAACACCCAGATGTTCATAGGTTCTGTCTGTAGCAACCCTTCCTCTTGGGGTTCTTATGATGAATCCCTTCTGAAGAAGATAAGGCTCATAGACATCCACGATGGTATCAAGCTCTTCACCGATGAAAAACGAAAGTGTTTCCGCACCTACAGGCCCACCGTTGAAATTGATCACGATGGCTTCAAGGATCTTTCTATCGATTCTGTCGAATCCTTCATCGTCCACATCAAGCAGTTTCAGTGCGCTGAGCGCTGTAGTCTCGTCAATGACCGATTCGCCTTTAACCTGAGAAAAGTCTCTTACCCTTTTCAGCAGGCGGTTGGCGATTCTCGGTGTTCCTCTGCTTCTTCGAGCAATACATAGTGCACCTTCATCACTGATTTCAAAATCAAGGATGCTGGCACTTCTTATAATGATTTCTTTCAGTTCCTCATGTGTATAGTACTCCATGGAAAGCTGAACACCAAAACGGTCTCTCAATGGAGACGTCAGAAGTCCGATTCTTGTCGTCGCACCGATAAGTGTGAAATGGCTAAGATCAAGTCTGATGGATTTTGCCTGAGCACCCTTTCCTATGACGATATCCAGTGAATAGTCTTCCATTGCGGGATAAAGGATTTCCTCCACTGTTCTTGATAGACGGTGGATTTCGTCGATGAAGAGCACGTCATTGTCATTCATGGTCGTCAGTATCGAAGCCAGATCTCCGGCACGTTCAATAGCTGGTCCGGAGGTAATTTTAAGTGTTCCGCCCATTTCCCTTGCAATGATGTTGGCAAGGGTTGTCTTTCCAAGTCCCGGAGGACCATGAAGAATGACGTGATCCAGCGCTTCATTTCGGATCTGAGCCGCTTTTATGAATACCTTGAGATTGTCCTTCACCTTGTCCTGTCCGATATACTCATTCAGTTTCAGGGGTCTCAGCGAGTATTCGCTTTGTATATCTTCCTCCATGAAATCGGAGGTAATAATTCTCTCGTCCATAGTTAATCTCCTAATTCATCAGATACTTCAGGGAATCTTTGATGATGCCTTCGATACTCTGATTGTCATCAACGTGTTTCAGTGCGTTGCTTGCTTCTTTTTCTGTATATCCCAAGGTAATCAGCGCAGCAAGTGCCTCATTTGAAATATTTTCTGACAATGCCTTCTTCCTGCTGATTTCATCCATACCGGAGAAATCTTCTATTCTCAGTTTTCCCTTCAGTTCAAGAATAAGTCTCTGTGCAATCTTTTTCCCTACCCCAGGGGCTTTCATGAGCAGAGTTTCATTCTCATTTACTATCGCGAATTTCAGATTGACAGGAGTACTTGCGGATAATAAGGATAATGCGGCTTTTGCGCCAACCCCATTAATGGTGATGAGGATTGAAAACAGTTCTAGCTCCTCTCTGGTTGTGAATCCATAAAGCCCGATAAAATCTTCTCTTACAATCTGCATCAGATAAAGAGTAGTCTCTTCATCCATTCCAGGCATCATGGCCATGGAATTTCCGGACGTGAAGACTTTATATCCGATTCCTCCATTTTCGATGGATACATAATCCTTGAAAATGCCTTTAAATCTTCCTTTGATATAATCGTACATCAGAGACCTCCTATAATTATTCCTTTACTATCTTATCATGTTTCCACTTAATTTAGAAACATGACTTATTCAAAAAAAAGACTGGAGAAAATCTCCAGCCCTTTATTTCTTGATCTTATCATCTACTTATCTTCATCGTCATAATCAACATCCACAACTTTATGATCCTGTCTGAAAAAAGTGTCATCGTGTACACTCTTCACCTGATTCACTACGGGTGCTTCTTCTTTGTCAACATCAGTCGCATAGTAGTTCTTTTCCTTATACGCCTGCTGGTTTGTCTGACCAAAAAGCGGTCTGATCAGCTTTCTATAGAAATACCATACTACAATCCCTAAAAGAATATAAGGCAGTAATGTTATGGCAAAACTAATGACAAGAAAGATAATGATCATTGTAATTATTCCGCCTATGAAATTCTGTCCGCCCATTAATTCATCTTCTCCAATCAACTCTATCATTATTTATGATTTATGAACCTATCTTACTTGAAGAAGATTAAACAAGGATTAAATTAATCTTGCAGTTCCATGAATTCCACAGCAACCTTAGCTGCAAGTCTTGCATTATTGTATACCAGCTGGATATTCGACTCGAGTGAGTCTCCACCGGTGATTTCCTTGATTTTTGCAAGAAGGAACGGTGTGGTGTCTTTTCCCTTTATTCCATTGGCATTCGCTTCTTTTACTGCCTCTTCAATAACGTTTCTGATGAGATTTTCATCCATTGAATACTCTTCAGGAATCGGATTCACGATAAGCGCTCCGCCTTTAAGTCCCAGATCCCACTTGGCTTTCAGAACACCTGCCATTTCCTTGGGGGTATCGATTCTGTAGTCCACCTTGAACTCGCTCTTTCTTGTATAGAAAGCAGGAAGCTCATCGGTTTCGTATCCATAAACTGGAACACCCTTTGTCTCAAGATATTCAAGGGTAAGTCCAAGATCAAGGATTGATTTTGCACCGGCACATACCACGGCGACATTCGTCTGTGCAAGCTCTTCAAGATCTGCAGAAATATCCATAGTCGTTTCTGCGCCTCTATGCACTCCACCGATACCGCCTGTTGCAAATATACTGATTCCCGCCATTTCAGCGATGATCATTGTAGATGCTACAGTTGTTGCGCCATCAAGCTTACCAGCAACGATATATGGAATGTCTCTTCTTGAAACTTTTGCAACACCCGGTGTTTTACCCATGTAGTCTATTTCATCTTCTGTAAGGCCAGCCTTCATCACTCCGCCGATGATTGCGATAGTTGCAGGTACAGCACCGTTCTCTCTGATGATTTCTTCAACTTTAAGTGCAGTTTCCACATTTCTTGGATAGGGCATACCATGAGAAATGATTGTGGATTCAAGCGCCACCACCGGTTTTCCTGATGCAAGAGCATCCTTTACTTCCTGACTAGTTACAACATACTGATTCATATTATTTTTCCTCCATATCATTTATTGTTTTCAAAATATTGTTTACAGACATCTCCGGATTGATTGTCGAGTATGAACTCATGGCCAGTATAGAAGCAGCCATGGCAAATTTCACTTTATCTCTTATTTCCATCTGATGAAGCTGTGCATGTACAAGACCTGCCTGGAAGGCATCTCCTGCTCCGGTGGCATTCTTAGGGATGATCCTTCTTGCCTTCATGATCCCCTTCTCCTTACCGTCACTGTAGTAGACACCCTTTTCTCCCAGTGTGATGAACACGTTCCTGACACCTTCACCATGAAAATACGCAGCAGCCCGGTCCATGTCTTCACGGTTTTCAATTTCTATGCCTGATAACGCTTCAGCTTCAAGCTTATTGGGTTTGATGGTATGAAACAGCCCTATTACCCCCTTAGCCCTTAAGGCTTTGGTATGAGATACGGTATCGAGGAACAGGATATTATCCTTGAAAAGATCTACACTGTATTGAAAGACATCTTCTTCAAGATTTGTGTCGAATACGATGATCTGACTCTTGGAAATAATCTGTCTGTTCTTATCGATATATTTTCTGTCCAGTTTCCTGAAGATATCCATTGCGGCAATTGCCACGTCCATATCATTATTTTCATTGAGTATGGCAAGATAAGTTCCGGTACCGTATTCTGCGACCTTACGCACATGGCTCATATCCATCCCCGCAGATTCTGATTCGGCGATGATCTTATCCCCATGTATATCCTCTCCAACAACAGTAAACATCTTTGTATGATTCCCAAGCCTTGCAAGATTTTCTGCAATATTTCTCCCTACCCCTCCAACCGACAGGTTTACTTCTCCTGGATTGGAGTCTGATTTTCTCAGAGCCGTGAAGGGATATCCGACAATGTCCATGTTTGCCCCACCGATTACAGACACATGATCTCTCTCATCGATAACGTAGCCTCTACCTCTTATGATTCCCTTTTTTATGAGGTTTGTAATATGTACTGCAACTGATGAACGAGTGATACTGAGAAGATCGGCGATTTCCTGTTGTGATACAAAGGGATCGTTTTTAATGATTTCGATAATTTCCAGTTCTCTCTGTGTTATGACACTCACCACCTTATAAGCAAAAGCTCATTTATTAAACTTATGCTTATATTATACTCAGTATTTTTATTCTTTTCAACCCTAAATCTATTTTTTTAATCATTTATTTCTATCTGCAGATTATCGGACAATAATCGGAAATTCCCTGAACACATCATTTTTCTCCAAAATAAAAAACCATGACCTTTAGTCATGGTAATTATCTTCTGATGTCTGTCAGCAGGTTCTGATATTCTTCACTGAGCTTTTCCAGTTCATTCTTGGTTTCCGATGTCAACGTTCCAGAAATCGTCTCCATGATTCTGTTCTCCACATTTTTCAGCAGACCTAAAGTCTCGTACTTCGCAAGATAGGTTTCCGGTGGGTTGATCAGTTCTCCCACAAGAATATCCAGAGTCTGACTGTTCTCTTTGAGCTCATTGACTTTCGACACATCAAGAACAGTATTGACCAGTTTATTGAATACATCTCCAAGCCCCAGACCTTTAGCGAATCTGTTGATTCTCAGTGTTGTTAGACTTTTGATGTTATTATCGATGAGAATACCCTGCTCTTCATAATTCACGATGACGGAGTTGAATCTGTCCCTATAGTTTTCGAGATGCTTCAATTCTTCTGCCTGAGCCTGCTGTTCCTTCTTCAGCTCAGCTTGAGTGATTCTGTCCTGTTGAGTATTAACAGCAAACTTGATTCCATTGTAGGCAACAAAAACAAAAAGTGCGAGCATGATGACCAGAGTCATCCTCATGACAATCGACTTTTTGGGTTTTTGAGAAACGATGTCCCGATCATAGATACCCTCATCATCATAAGGTGCGACACCCGATGAGGAATTGAAAGGTAGACTCTGATCCTCGATATATTCACGCCCATGGGCATATTTCTTTTCGTATGACACACCCTGGTCCATGTCTTCATAGCGACCAAGGCTGATTTTGCCGGTATTTAAAGGAAATGCACACTGATTGCAGTACTTGCTTCCATCTATATTCATTTGCCCACAATTTGAACATTTCACCATTTATCACCTACCTCGTGAACTCAGTATAATCGATTCACTTTATATCATTCTTTTCAAAGGATTAATTATTGCTTAAATTTGTCCTCACACTCCTAAAATGAAAACCGGCAGTCTGAAGAAACATTTCTCCACACTGCCGGTTTTTATTTAGCCCAGTGCAACATCGAGCACCATCATGATGGTGAAACCGATCATGACGCCCCAGGTTGCATAGTCAGAATTATTATTGGACTGAGCTTCAGGGATAAGTTCTTCCGCTACCACATAGATCATCGCACCTGCTGCAAAGCACAGTGCAAAAGGAAGAAGACTTCTGATGCTCAGAACAAGCAGTGCGCCTAAAACGCCCGCGATAGGTTCAACAATGCCTGATGCCTGTCCGTAGAGAAATGCTTTGCTTCTGCTCATCCCTTCTCTTCTTAACGGAATGGATACCGCAGCACCCTCTGGAAAATTCTGAAGACCGATACCGATAGCCAGGGCAATTGCACCGGCCATGGATGAGGATTCGATTCCAGCGGCTACAGCTCCGAATGCGACGCCTACAGCAAGTCCTTCAGGAATGTTATGCAGCGTAATGGCAAGAACGAGAAGGATACTTCTCTGTAGAGAAGTCTTCGGGCCTTCCTTCTCTTTGGGAGTCAGGCCAAGATGCATATGAGGCAGGGATTTATCCACGATAAAGAGGAACAGTCCACCGCCCATAAATCCCGCAGCAGCAATCATCCAGGGGTTGAAACCCATTTCCTCTGCAAGATCCAGTCCCGGACTGATCAGTGACCAGAAACTGGCTGCAATCATTACGCCTGCTGCGAACCCAAGCATCGTATCGAAAACTTTTTTATTGATGGTTTTGAAGAAAAAAACAAGTGACGAACCTAATGCTGTTACACCCCATGTAAACAGGGTGGCAAGCAATGCTTGTGTTGTTGGCTGAAATCGTTCAAAAAACTCGATCATTTCTTCACCTACTATTAAATATAATTAATCAGTTCTCTTCGAAGTTTTCATCAAACTCCGCATTATGATAGACGTTATCGACATCATCGTCGTCCAGAAGTTTGTCGATTAGTTTCTGGAACTGTTCGGAAGTTTCAAGATCAAGACTTGTAGTGACATTAGGAATCATGGTGATTTCACTTTCAAGCATTTCAATCTTCGCACCCATAATCGCTTCTTTGACTCCGTCAAACGCTTCCGGTTCTGTGATGATCTCATATACATTTTCTTCAGCAATAAAATCTTCCGCTCCGCTGTCCAGCGCCAGCATCATCAGCTCTTCCTCATCGATTTCATCGGTCTTTTCGATGATGATCTGCCCTTTCTTGTTGAACATGAATGTGACGGATCCGGTTGTACCGAGATTTCCGCCGAACTTGTCGAAGCTGTGTCTTACGTTACCTGCAGTTCTGTTCTTGTTGTCGGTATAGGCTTCCACAATAACCGCTACACCGTTTGGTCCGTAACCTTCATACACAATTTCTTCAAAGTCAGCGCTGTTGTTTTCACCTGCAGCCTTCTTGATGACTCTCGTGATATTGTCATTCGGCATGTTTGCAGCCTTTGCTTTGGCGATGACGTCTCTGAGTTTTGCATTGGTGTCCGGATTTGCTCCGTCCTTTGCAGCCATCATCAGTTCCTTGCCGATTTTTGTGAATACCTTACCTCTTTTGGCATCCATCTTACCCTTTTTCGCTTGAATGTTGTGCCATTTTGAATGTCCTGACATGCTTTATCCCTCCAATTTCTTTACAAGAAACAATTATATCACTTCGAAATCTCTTCTTCAAATCACTTTTAGAAGCCGGTTGCCATCCTTATAGAACAGCTCCTCCTGACCCTTGCTGATTGTGACATCTCCTGATGTCAGGTTCTTGATTTCACTTGAAATCTTTTCAGTAAGATCAGATTCCAGATATATTGTCACTTTCACCTTGTCTGTGTACTCCACAGTTATGATTTCGATATTCTTTTCTTTAAAATGATGCTGAATTTTACCCAGCTGATCGTATTCTATGATCAGGTCCAGCTGCCAGCCTGAAACCCTCTCGACGATACCGGCACCGGAAATTGCTTCCGAGGCGCCTTTTACATATGCACGAGTAAGTCCTCCTGCACCAAGCAATATACCGCCGAAATACCGGATCACTACGACGCAGACATTTCTCAGCTCGTTCTTCTTGATGACCTCAAGAATCGGAATCCCCCCAGTGCCCTGAGGTTCACCGTCATCACTGTAGCGCTGAATGTTCATTTCTTCTCCTAAGGTATACGCATACACATGATGCCTGGCATCCTTGTACTTTATTTTCACTGACGCGATGAATTCCTTTGCTTCCTCTTCACTGAATACCCGGCTTGCCAGACCGATAAACACAGACTTTTTTTCAATAAATTCGGTTTCCACTGTTTTGCCTACTGTTTTATAACTCATTACAGACTATACACGTTCTCTTTGATGAGTTCTTTTCCAGTTGGGGTTTTAACTGCCCTGTAGGATCTTTTCAGCAGATTTTTTTTATGCAGAAGGCTTAAAATGCCTTCCATCTGGATCTCGAAGTTATTGAAAAAGTCATCCTCTATAATTTCTCTGGCACTCATGGGACTGGATTTTTCCCTGAAATAAGTCAGTATGATTTCGGAAGCTTCAGTGATTTCCTTATCAATGGTTTTTTTGAGATACTTATTTACACTCTTGATCTTCTCTTCCAGCTCTCCACCTGATACCAGATATAGATATCTTTCGGAGAATTCCTTGTCAAGCCCGGCTACGATACTGATCGTATCTTTTGAAATCAGGTACCCCCTGGAATTGACATAAACCGAAGCATAGAGTTCCATGGATTCCAGCAAAGTGTTGAATGCACCGTACAGGTTTCTGTTGTGCAGAAACTTGTCGGTGGAATCGATGCTCTTGATCAGACGACCCAAATAGGACAGGGTCCATTTTCTCCTGTCCATATCAGGGTAGAATCTTGCATTATTATATCTTGTTGTGATTTCCGGATCCTTGGAAAATACCATTTTTGATGACAGGAAGATGCGATGCAGAAAACTGCCTTTGACTTCCAGCCCTCTAAGTGTCATAAATTCACCTTTGCTCATGATTTTGAAATGAACAGGAACGCCATCCTCACTGGAATAGACATTTCTGATTCCTTTCTCTTCACCGCTGTAGATGACAAAAAAATCGATATCCGAGTTTTCCCACAAATCACCAGTCACCATGCTGCCAAAGACAAACGAAGCCAGGATATCCTTAGTCTCGCTCATCGTCTGGGTCACCTGCTGGTATACTTTCTGATATTCAATGATTAGATTCCTCATCTTCTCCTCCTATAATGTAATCATCGTACTGGTGAAGCTCTCTTTGTGGGACCTTCGCTGTAATTTTCGTACCTGCTTCCTCATACTCTTCACTCATTATTGTTCCTTTTTCATGAATCAGTGAAATGAGTTTCTGCATATCATAGGGTATGAGTGCGTGTATTGTGACCATATTATCGGGAAGTGACAAAGACATGGCTTCCATAAGTCTGTTGAGATTCGTTCCATTCTTCGCGGAAATCTCTACAATAGGATACTTGTCCTTATAAAGCTTCTCCACATCTTCCGTTCTGTAGCTCTTGCCCTTATCCATTTTGTTGAGCGCGATGATCCTAGGAATATCTCCTGCACCGATTTCAGCGAGCACCTCATCAACTGCTATCGCCTGAGCATAACAGTCATCCACAGAAGCATCAATCACATGCACAAGAAGATTCGAATAGATGACTTCTTCTAGTGTGGACTTGAACGCTTCAATGAGATCATGGGGAAGCTTTCGGACAAACCCTACAGTATCTGTAAGTGTAACAATACGCTTATCGTCAAAGGTGATTGCTCTTGTGGTCGTATCCAGTGTCGCAAAAAGCATGTCTTTCTCGAAGACTTTTTCCTTGACCAGTGAATCTTTGGATGCGATTTCCGCAACAGCATTTCTAAGTGTGGATTTTCCGGAGTTTGTATAACCTACAAGTGAAATTCTCGGAATTTCATTCTGATCACGGTTTTCTCTCTGAACCTGTCTGACCGCTACAACTTTCTTCAGTTCGTTTCTCAGATCATTCACTCGGTCTCGGATCTTTCTTCTGTCAATTTCAAGCTGCTGCTCACCAGGTCCCCTGGTGCCTATTCCGCCTCCTGTCCTTGACATGACCGTACCAAGCCCGATCAGTCTTGACATTCTGTATTTCAGCTGAGCAAGCTCCACCTGAAGCTTCGCTTCTCTGCTCTTTGCTCTACGCGCAAAAATTTCCAGAATGAGTGTGGTCCGGTCAATGACCTTCACGCCGATTTCATCTTCAAGATTTCGGATCTGCGAACCGCTCAGTTCGTCATCAGCGATGACGAGATTGCTTCTTGACAGCTGAAGAACATTTTTAATTTCACTGACCTTACCTTTACCGACATAAAAAGCATTATCCTGAGTTGCACGGTTCTGGAAGAGGATATCTCCAACAGAGACATCAGCCGCTTTGGCGAGCTCTCTAAGCTCCACAAGGCTTTCTTCATTATCCAGCCCGATGAGGACAGCACGTTCGTCTTCCTCCTCGAGATCTTCTGCTTCGAGAAGCAGCCCTTCATTATATGTTATGCGATCTATGACGTTAAATCTCTGTGCATCCTCTAAAGACATGGGTTTTGTCGCTTCTACATGGACTTTCTGGTTCTCTACAGTCAGGAAGCCCATGACTACCTGAGGCTCATCTGATACGCCGATTGCTACAATCGCATCCAGCTTCATTTTGACCAGTGCCGAGACATCCAGAGCAGACAGATTGGGATTGCCGTTGGGATGGGTATGAACCACTCTGACTCTTGAAAGCTTGTTGTCTCTCATATCCACAAGAGGCATGGAAACTGTGCTGCTGTCTCCAATAGACACTTCAATGACTTTACCTTTACGATCTATAATGACACTGATTTCTCTATTCGTTTCTCTGGTTGCCTTAAGCATGATTTCGATGATCGCCATATCCAGAAATGAGTATTTGGCAGTCCTTAGTTCAAAAATCTGATCCAGTTCATCCAGTATTCTTTTTCTTACGCCGTCTATATTACCTGTAATCACAAGATTTCCTCCTTTTTTTCAAGGTTCTTGACATATTCACATCAATTATATATTATTTACTTTAATATGTATACTTTGAAAGGAAACGGTGATTTGATCCATGGAAGATAAAGAAAGAAATATTTTGATAACTGAGGAGGAGATTCGTCAGAAGGTCAAGGAGACTGGGGCGCAGATAACTGAAGATTATCGTGGTAAAAAACTCTACGTGTTATCACTTCTAAGAGGAAGTTTTATATTCACCGCCGATCTGGTCAGAGCCATCGATCTTGATACAACTATCGGCTTCATGACCACATCCTCATACGGGCACAGCGAAACTTCACAGGGTGTCTGTCAAGTGGTCTATGATGTTCCTGACAACATCGAAGGATATGATGTCCTGATCGTTGATGATATTATAGATACAGGGATCACCATGGAATTTGTGATCAATTATGTCAAGGAAAAAGGTGCAGCCAGCGTTAAGGTATGTACTCTGCTGGATAAACCTTCAAGAAGAAAAGTGCAGGTTGAAGCTGATTACTGCTGCTTTGAAATCGAAGATGTATTTGTAGTGGGCTATGGTCTCAATTATGGTGACCATTACAGGAATGTACCCTATGTTTTCAACTGGAAATAAGATCTGATGTCCTTATTGCGGATATCACGAAATATCATTGAATCTTAAGAGTTTAATAAAGGGGCTGTTGCAAAATAGCCCCTTTGTCATGCAGATAGTTACCTTGCGGTTT